>CAYNZC010000012.1:0-35484 GCA_964401575.1 uncultured Verrucomicrobiota bacterium | reverse complement strand
ACGCGCATGGACTGCTTGGTGACGGGGCCGTAGTAGGCCAGGTGGTAATACACGCCATGCTTCCATTTTCCCTTGTTTTGCGGGAGAGCGCGTATTCGTCCGTCGTTGTCGTCGGGCCAGATGAGGACGACATCCGCGGGCATTTCGAAATCTTCGCGTTGGGCGAGAAAGTTTTCCAGCATTTCGCCGTACAACGTGAAAGTGAAGACGGGAGGGCTGCCTTTGGGCGGGACGAGGTCTCGCGTGGCTTGAATCTGGGCGTTGATCACCTCCTGAAAGACCCTGTTCTGCTCGGCTTTCGACATGTCTTTGGGGAATGGGTAACCATAGTCATCCGTCCCGCGCAGGCCGACAGGCCAGATGCAATCGAGCGATCCGTTTTCCTCGACTCCGGCCTTCCAGAATTTCAGCATGTTCTCGCGGTTGGAAAACCAGTTCCATTGGCCGGTGACCCCGCGTTTTTTGGCGAGATCGAATCGGTTGAAGCCGAAAGGATTGCTTAAAAGTATGTCGTAATGGTGGCTTGTGTAGATCAACCCCCAGTCGCTCGCCAACCTCTGCACATCGAACCGGCGATAGGTGCGGGTATAAGGCGCCACCATGTTGAACCGCAAGCGGAGCGCCGTCTCGAAGAATCGTTTGTACCATTCGATGGGGACATTCCCGGTTTGCAATGGGGCGCCGGTGTAATCAAAAGGGCGGGGGAGAATGTCTTCATCGTCATGAAACAGACCCCGGTACTTGAACGTAGGAGAGTCGGAGACGTAATCCACACCGGCCATGACCAATTGGGAGCGTTTTTCGGGGGTCATCCCGGTCCATAGATAGAGGGGATCGATACCGAGTCGTTCCGATAAAGTGTAACTTGCAAAGGCGGTGCCACGGGGATCAGAACCGACAAGCCAGACCGTGCGATGTTCTGCATCAGAAAGGATCTGGAAGGCTTCCCGTTTGTCGGCGATTCGGCGCGCAGCAACCTTTGCGGGGAGATCGGAGGCGTCCCCGGTGGAAAGAGTGACGAATCGAATCGCGGGAACATTACCTGAGGCCGCAGACTTGATGAGCGGGCGTTTGCCGGTGAGATTCTCGATATCCGAGCTCAGAAATGCCGCAGCCTGCTTAACGGGACTGGACGCATTCTCGGCGAGAATTATTTCGGCGGTCACGCGCTCATCGACGAGCCGGATGTCGCGAGCTTCGGGATTTCCCTGACGAACCCAGGAGCCACGCAGCGGCTCGGACCAGTCTTGCGCGCAGGCGGACACTCCGGGAAATAAGAGGAAAATGAAGAATGGCGCAAGAGCCAGCGGGCGCAGGTGGTCAATCATAATACAATCCTTTTTCTGTTGAACGAACTTTTGAAAACTCGTATTTGGTAGTCTTGCATTGTCAGGCTGGCTGGGGTCTGGACCGGTCCGATCATGTGACGCGCTTCCTGAGACGAGAGAAACCCGGGCCGGGGAAAAGCAATCAAATGCTCAGCAAAAGCACTCAAACCTTCAGCCAGTATCTGCCGGTGGCTAAACGGGACCGGCAATGGGGCCTGTTTGTGACGACGGTTGGTGAATCGATCACTGCCCCGGGAGAAGCCTACCCCCCTGTCAGGCATCCTGCCGGATACCACCTCAAAAGCCGCGAAGGCAGAACGCTGCGCGAGTATCAGCTGATTTACATCTCCGCTGGAGAGGGATGGTTCAAGTCCTCCGCGTCGAAGGATCTCCACATAGTGGCGGGAAGAATGATCCTTCTGTTTCCGGGTGTATGGCACAATTACGCGCCGGAAACTGCGACTGGCTGGGATGAGCACTGGATCGGGTTTAATGGATCCTGGGCCAGGAGCCTCCAGAAGCAAGGGTTCTTCAAACCGGCGGAGCCCGTTTGGAAGGTGAGGTCCGAGGAGGCAATGCTTCGGGCTTTTCGAGAGGTGATGGAACATGCGCGCAGCGATGCGCCCGCACTGCAGCAGGTGCTTGCCGGCGCAGCCGCGAGAATTCTTGGCCTGCTTTACTCCGCGGAACAATTTAGCCCGTCGGGCGACGGTGTGGAGCACGCACTGACGCGCCAGGCGGTGCTGCGATTGCGTGATAACCTGGATAAACCTGTCAACATTGCGGAACTGGCTGACGAACTGAAAGTGAGCTACCGATCGCTTCGGAGAGCTTTTTCGCGGTTCACGGGAATGAGCCCGCATCATTACCTGGTAGAAATGAGGCTCGCCCGGGCGAGAGATCTGCTGGTACAGACGAAACTCTCGACCAAGGAAATCGCTTTGCGCGTGGGCTTTGAAGACCCGCAATATTTCTGCCGGCTTTTTCATCTTAAGGTCGGGCTGCCCCCCGGAGCATGGCGCGAGAAGGCCCGGAAATAGAACGTTGCGCGCCGGCCGAATGGCGGAGAGTGCAGCAGTCATCAGAAACCCGATCAACCCCCAGGTTTGTCAGGGGCCAATTCGCAAGCTAGCGGAATCGATCTGCTGGGCCAGGGCGGTTGGGAAGTCCTTTCGATCCTGAAAGTAATAAGCCCGGCGAGTGTTCAGGTTCCACGAATGAAGGCGTCTCAGGTCTGATGCGGGAACCCATCTTGCGGAACCGTCCACGAACACCTGGTTGGCTCCTGTAGGCAAACCGGAAGAGCCACGGTGGGGAGGCGCGCCGACGAAAATGTCACGATCGCCGCCAGAGTCGAAGATTCCCCACGGCTGGCTCCCGGAACGGATGATCATATCCGCCGCGAGCACCCATTGTGGCTGGGAGCGGCCTAATTTGACCGGGCTCAAGTCCGGGAATTTTCCGATGGCAGTGCTCCATTCCTTGATGCCGCCAAAGTACTGGTAACCGATGACCCATTGATCGAGACTGCCGCCCTCATAAAACGGATAGTTGGGCGGGCGATCGGGGCAGTTCCAGACTGTGGCGGAGGTGTTCGAGGCAACAATGAGACCCACCGTTTTTGCAGAGTCGGCCTGGGGTGGATCGAGAGCCACCTGGACCCAGGTGCCGGACCAGTCGCGGGCAGGGAGAACTTTGTCATCATTCTCTCCGGCATAGATGGTCATTCCCACAACCAACTGGCGGAGGTTGTTGATGCAGGTGGTTCTCTTTGCTTTTGCCTTGGCCCGGGACAGTGCGGGCAGGAGCATGGCAGCGAGGATGGCGATAATGGCGATGACGACGAGGAGCTCGATGAGCGTAAAGGCGTGAGAGGGGCTCGCCTTGCGTGGGTGAGGGGTGCAGATATTGGCTCTCATATATTAAACGTTTAACCTCAGACACTGATACTAAAAATGCCTGAGCAATCTTTTATCAAATCTAACTACTCGCAGGCAATTGTGCAATGGATGTTATGGCCATTTCTCTGGACTTTTTGACCAACACAGATGAATCGGTCTGCGCTGCCAGTGGGCCGGTGGATTCCCGCACCAGCAGGAGCGTGGGCAGCAGCACGGAATTTGCCTCGGCATGCGGACCCTTCCGGTGCTCCAGTGCCACGTCAATAGCCTTCTCAGCAACCCGATCGCATTCCAAGCTGAAAGTGGTCAGTTTCGGAGACCAGTATCGGCCTTCCGCAGAATCGCCGAAGCCGATCGCGGAGAACTGAAGAGGTGTTTGCATGCCGACCCTTCGCGCGGCCTCGATTGCGCCGAGAGCCATGCCGTCGTTAATGCAAAACACGGCTGTCAAATCCGGATGACGCTGGTGCAGCATGCGAAAGCCGGACTGTCCGCCACTAAAGCCATAGTCGGTTACTTCCGCGACGTAATTCGGATTGAACTCGAGACCTGCGTCGGCCATTGCGCGGTTATAGCCGGCGAGTTTTCGCAGAGTTGTGCCTGGGCGTGTGACCGAATCGCCGATGAAGCCGATTTTTCTGTGGCCGAGTTCGATGAGATGGCGTGTTGCCGCATGTCCTGCCTGGTCGCGGTCGATGGTGACTGCCGAAAGTGTATGGAAAGTGCCGGGAAGGAGGGCGATCACAGGAACCCCGTCCGATGCCAGGTTCATAAGCGCGCTGTGCTCCAGCGCGGGAGAATCCCACAGGATCAGCACACCGCCGAGGTTGTGCAGGTTTTGCTTCGTGACAAATTCTTCAGCCGATTTGTCGTCATCTGCGACGTGAACCGTGAGAAGGAGGTTTTTTCGTGCGGCGGCTCTGCTGATAGCCATGGCGGTGGCCGAATGCGACGTGGCAAGATTCCAGGAAACAATCATCAGCAGGATCTGGTTGGAATAACCGCGCTGTAGATCCCTGCCCAGAGAATTAGCCTTGTAGCCGAGGCTTTTCGCCGTGGTCCGGACTTTTTCCCGGGTGCTTTCGCTGATTCGCCGGGCGGCAGGATTGCCGGAGAGAACGAGCGAGACAGTGCAGACACTGACATTAGATAGGCGAGCGACCTCCCTGATGGTAGGGCGTTGAGCCAGTTGTGTCTTCATACAAGTTGAAGTTTAAGGCGTCTTGAGAATGTAAAACCGCAGTGGAAGCAGGGGATCCAAGGAATTCGTGATGCTAAAACAACCCAGGGGGTCAAAAATCCCCGTCGTGAGGACATCCCAGGCCGTGTAAGGCAAGGCGACGTTTGTTGTTGACAGCAAAGAGTAGGCCGCGCCGGGTTCGCCGCCGCATCCGTTGAGTGTCAAAGCTCCGTTTATGATCGAAGGCGGGTCAAATGCGGGCACCGGGGCGACCACGCTCAGGGTGCCATTCACGTTCAGCCGGCTCAGGTCCCAGATGAGTCCGGGGCCGGGTTGTTGCGGTTGGACATTCTCGAACTGACCTCCATAGGAAACAGCGTCGAAGAGCTTGAAGGTATCGCCATTTGCAAAGGATCCGCCCAGATTGCTGATCGTCAGGTTGCCTCCATAGGTAATGGTTGAAACGCCGCGCACCTGGTCGTTTGAGTGTGATGTTGGATTCACCTCCATCAGCGTTACGCCGGCAAGTACAAGAGAATTGCTGATTGTCAGGGTTCCCATCGAAGCACCTGGCGCGAGTGTCGCTCCAGTCAAAACCTCGACTGGCGCTCGCACCGTTCCGGTGCCACCGAGGATTCCTGAAACAACCTGGAGCCGCGCCCCCTCGATTTTTCCGTTGATGAGCAGCGTTCCGGCGAAATTCGTCGTTGCGCCGGAATAGGTGTTTTGCGCTGTGAGCACCAGGGCGCCGAGGCCCGACTTTCTGAGTGCGCCCGTTCCACTGATCGGCCTGTCGATCGTCAGCGTTGTGGCGGGGTTCACATTGAAAGTGCCTCCGTTTGCTCCCAGGCTAACGCCGCGATTTGAATCATTTAAAGCGAAAGACGCCGTCGTTTGCAGGACGCCGCCGTTCAGCGTTAAATGTGTCGGCATGAACGTTGCCGGATTCCGTCCGAGGCGTGTCTGGTCATCCACCCGAAGGGTCCCGAGATTGATGACCCAACCTGCGTTTGTGTTGATGCCGGCCAGGGCGAGAGTTCCGGGACCATCTTTGATGAGCCGGCTGTTGTTGCCAATCGAGCTGTAGATGGTTGTGAGGGAATTTGAGACAAGAAGCGTCTTGTCGGCTGTGTCGGTGGTCACTGTCGGGCCGGCAAAAACCAGGTCCCCTGTCCCGACCGTGCCGAACTGGACGGAGCCGCCTGAGCCGAAAACCATTGCGTTTGGAATGGTGCGGGTAAATGCGTTGGCGGAGCGGATGCCGGCAACGGAATTTCCATTATTATTTCCATTGAACAGCAGCCGGCCGGTTCCGAGCGATGCGTCGGTGCCCACAGCGAGCAGGTTTCCGTTTCCGTAAACGATCGTGTCGCCGGAATAGAAGTTGGTGTTTGGAAGGAACAGAGTGCTTCCGACGTGCGGATTGAGAAGGTTCACCGCTCCGTGGTGGAGCGCGCCCGTGCCGGCGATGAGGTTCGGGACTGTGACGGCATTGTTGCGAGAGAACACGAGCGTGGCGCTGTTTGTGATGGAGCCTGTTCCGGGCAGGCCGGAGCTGCCGCCATTGCCGAACTGGAGGGTGCCCGAGAGAACGCGCGTGGTTCCGGAGTAGGTGTTGTTCGCGGTGAGAATCAGGGCGCCGGTGCTGCCCGCATGCAGTGAGCCGGAACCTGACAGGACACCGCTCATGGTAAGTTTGCTGCCCGAAGCGACATCGAATCGGTTTGATCCTGACATTGTGGTTGGGCCCGCGAACGTATTGGCGCCGCTTCCATTGTAAATGCGTCCGGAGGTCAGTGTTAGCGGCTTAATGAGAATATTGGCTTCATTCGAATAAAATCCGAGAGTGGCTGTAGAACCGACTGTTATCGCGGCCGATGCGTTGCCCATCGTGGTATTGCCACGGAAACCCAGGAGGCCCTCCTTGACGGAAACGGTCCCGAGGCCGGTCTGGCCAACATCCGCGAACCAGATCTCATTCTTGCCAACCTTTGTCAGCGCGTAGTTGTTACCCGTGAGGTTGCCTGTGGGGTTGGCTCGGATATCCCAACGGTTGAGGCCGCCCAGGGTTGTGTTGCCGGACAGAATAACGAACCGCAGAGCGTTGAGTTGCGAGGAACCGCTGTTCACGATGGCTCCGGCGTTGCCCAACCCGTCGCCTTGCACTGTGATCGTCTCGGCTCCGAGATTTGAACCCATCAGATCGAGTCTTGCATTTGCGGCGATCGTGGTTCCTGCCCCGGCATTGCCCAGCGCCGAACCGTTGTAGGTTTGCAATGTGCCAGCGGAAACAATGGTCTCGCCCGTGTAGGGATTTGCCGTCGTGAGCGAGAGGGCTGCAGAACCGAGCTTTGTGAGGCTGCCTGTTCCGCTGATGGCGCCCATCAAAACCAGGGGCGATGCGGTGGAAATGTAATTGCTGCCATTGAGGCCGATTGTGCCGGAGAAGGAATTATTGCCTGAGCGGTTATCGATTCCGCCGGAGTTCAGGATCATGGCTTTGCTGAGCACATTTTGATCGGTGTTGTGGAGGCCGATGCATGCATTGGAACTTACCGTGATTGTTCGGGCGGGGTCGCCGAGGGTTGTGCTCCCTTCGAAGCCGAGGAGGCCTTGAACGATACTGATATCTCCGAGCCCGGTTGATCCTGCTTCTGCCAGCCAGATTTCGTTAGGGCCGGTCTTTGTAAGGGAATAGTTATTTCCAGCCAGGGTTGAGGCGGGGCTGGCTCTGAGGTCCCAACGTCCCAAGCCGCCGATGGCTGCCAGACCGCTCAATGCAAGCGATGGAAGAGCGGTGGTTTGTGGTGAACTGCTGCTGTTTATCAGGGCGCCGCTGCCATCCGGGCCGCTTCCCTGGATGACCAGCGATTTTGGAGCCAGGGCCAGCGCGTTCATGTCCAGAGCGCCCGTTCCATTCACCGTGATATCCGAAAGCGTTCCAAGCGCGGATGGATTCCCGATCTTCAGCGTGCCCGAGTTGATCTCAGTTACGCCTGAGAAGTCGTTTCCGTTGTTGATCGTGAGGATTCCCGTGCCGGTTTTCACCAGTGACGCGGTTCCGGAAATTCTGCCGCTGCCCCCAAGAACGTAATTTCTCGTGGAGTCCACCAGGACTGTGGAGGGTTGAAGACTGCCGACCAGGCTGACCTGAAGGGCAGGGGAGCTTGTGTCGCTAAAAACCACAGAATCGAGCTGGCGAAAGGAGTCCGGCGTGCCTGAGTTGAGCCAGTTCGAAGTTGCCAGGGCGTCCCACTGGCCGGACACGCCGTTTTGGTTCCACACGATGGTGGCGGGAGATCCTGAGACCTGCACGCGAATTTCGCCGGGGACAGAGTCATCGAATGCAAAGGCATAACGGGTGGACTCATTCAGCGCGGAGAGATTGGCCATGGTGCCGACGATCGCTCCATCGCAGGTCAGGATTTTGTAATTGCCGGGGATTGCAGGGAGGCGATCGGGGAAATTGAAGTCCACAAGAACCGTGCCTGACAGATCGAGATTTCCCTTTATGACGATCAGATCGTTGCTGCCGCTGCCTGGCACTGTGTTCGTGCCAAGGTCGAGTTCAAGTATTGCACCGGTGGTTAGCGCCAGGTTATTGCTGAATATCAATGTTCCCGCACTGCCTGCGGGGCCGGGGGCAATTCTGCCTCCGCTGGAGACCAGCACATCTCCGGCGACGGCGCCGTTTCCGCGCAACGCCCGGCCAGCGCCCACGTGAAAGCCCGCTGCAATGGCGGACACATCGAGCAGTGCAGGAGATTTCACCTCGATTTCCGGGCTGTTGGCAATGGATGCAGTCGCACCCAGGGCCAATGTGCCGGAACTGACGACCGTCCTTCCTGTATAGGGGTTGATTCCATCCAACTGGACCAGCCCGGAGCCCTCTTTGCGCAACATTCCAGCGCCGTTGATGGCGCCGATGAAAACCAGGGCGTTCGGAGATGCGTTGGTAACCACCGTGTCACTGTCCAGAAAGACGGAGGATTCGATGAAATCCCGGCTGCCTGCCAGTTTGGCAATCCACGCGGGTCCCGATGCCGAGTTGAAGCGGAGAGAGCCGCCGACACCGTCTTGGAGCGTGAAGGAATGCAGTGAGTCCGCGTCCCCAATGACAAGCGCTCCCAGGGACACGCTGCGGTTGAGTCGGATTGTCTGGTTTCCGGCAATGTTGTTGTTGATTCGGGCCAGGGCGTCGCGGCCTAAAGGAATCACCGCTGAGCTCCAGTTGACCGAATCGAGGTATGAATAAGTGCTGCCCGGGGCGGATGCGATCCACCCGGACCCGGAAGGCACCGAGCCGGAGACCTCGTACTCACCAAGACTGGCGTAGTCGGAGTAGCCGGTGGTCAAGGGGTCGCCCGAACCGACGCCATCCACCGAGAGGTAATAGGCGCCAAGCGACAGCACTGTCGAGATGGTAGCCGGCTGGACGCCGGCGGTAGTGTCGGCAGGATTGGCGGAGGCGACCAGCCCTCCGCTACTGTTGTAGAGAGAGAGGAGCACGTGCAGGTTGGGCCCGGCCGGCACAGGGGTCACAGTAAAAGTCGCCGGGCCGCCGCCGGTTTCAAAAGAGAAGAAATCCACATCGGTACTGCGCTCGATATTGCCAAAAAGGCTGAACGAGACACCTTGCATGGGTGTGGCCGAACTGATCGAGTTTCCGTGATCATCGGGGCGGTAAGCCGGCCCGTATTGTTGAATCTTTACGAGGTCGTCCTCCTGGTTGTTGGCGGATTGATACTCTCCCTTGCTCCACTGGGTGACGGGCTCATAGTAGCCAACTCCCATGATAGGCGCCCAGTTGCCATGGCCGCGATAGTATTCGCCATCGCCTCCGGGCTCTCCGTCGTGGCTCAAGCCGACGGTATGGCCCGCCTCATGGCTGGCCGCCTCAGCGATATTCTTCTCGCTGTTGCTCAGGCTTTTCGGGAATACCCAGCAGGGGGTGTCCGAGCTCCAGCTAAACGAACCGACATAGGCAACCCCTCCGGCGGAATTTCCATACCAATCCGAGCTGCTGCCGCCAATCACCACACGAATGCCATAATTCGTGTCCGATGAGTTGCTTTTGCGAAGTGCGTCTGTGCCGGGGTCCTCGGTGGTGACGTCAACATCGAACATTGCATAGTCCTCCGCAACGCGCTTCCAGATGTTGATGATGCGTGTGCGCTCGGCTGAGCTGAAGGAATAAGGAACCCCGTCCGTGTCGAACGGCACTCCAATGGCATCGCTGCCCCAGGACGTGCCGGAGGCGTCAAAACCGTCAAAATCCAGAAAGATCTTTTTTCCCGATCCGGGGAGACTATGGAGGCGGAAGGCATCGGCCTCATCAATGGACTGAAACTGCAGTTCGGCGGAGGGTTCCGGTTCGGTTTCGGGAACCGGCCCCCAGTTGCACACGTACAGCAGCCTGCCTCGAGGATCGACCATGAGGTCTTTATCGCGTCGAAGCTGTGCCTTGAGCTGCGCTTCTGTCATTCGGTAAAAGGCGGCCACCTGGGGCAACTGTCTTCCGAGTCCCGCGATGGCCCTTTCGCCGTTCAGGATTGAGGGCAACTCCAAGACCGGGAATCCGGCTGGCACGTCGTGTGGCGACGAGGAGGCGCCGATGCCCGGCACGCTGGAAACGGCCAGAAGGAGGGCAACGCACGACAGTTTGGAGAACGCGACTAGCTTCATTTGTAATAGTATCATCCAGATCCCGAAAGCTGCCGCATGTTATTCCGGGACTCCTGATTCATCATTTCTTCAGCTCAGCAGCCAGCGTGAGAGTTCCTCCTTGAAGCCTGAAGGCGGAATGCACTCCGGAGAGGCATCCGCCCTCACACAGATTCACATTTAGGTCTCCTGCCGGTCAAGGTTCGGACTTCAGACGATAGAACACCCTGGGTATGGAAGGATTAATCGTTATGTTCAGATTTGTTTCTGTTTGCGATCCTTCGACATTGAACCAGGCTGCGCTGTTGGCGATGTCCACTGAGTTGGATTGCATGTACCAACCCCGGTGAGTTTCCGGCCAGGACAACTGCAGCGTGGTGTCATCAATCAGGACGGCGGTGATATTCGTGGAGTAATTCACGCCACCTTCGGCAATGCGGAGTGTGCCGTCCGTGGTTAGTGTGCTTGGATCCCAGGCCAGGCCGGCGCCCGGGGAAGGCACAATGCTTGTGAACGCGCCGCTGTATGTGGAAGCATTAAAGAGCTTGAAGGAGTCAGCCGTTGTGAGCCCTGCCGGCACATTCTTGATCGTCAGCTTGCCCCCGTAGTTCACCGAGGTAAGACCTGTGATCAGATCGCTGGATGCCGGAGCCTTGTTGATGTCCACTTCGACATTGCCTGCAAGAGTGAGGGATTCATTGATCGTGAGCGTTCCGGGAGAGCCTCCGGGAGACAACGTGCCCAGTGCTCCGATTGTGACCGGGCCGGTGATGGCGCCGATACCGCCCAATACGCCGCCATTCACGGTTACGGAATTCGTTCCAATGCTGCCATCCACGAGGAGCGTGCCCTCCTGGACGACGGTTGGTTTGCCGTACGTGTTGGCGCCGCTGAACACAAGTGTGCCAGGCCCTTCTTTCGTGTTGGCGTTACTATTCGTTCCGCCGGCGATGACGCCCGAGAACGTTGTAAATGCATTGTTCACTCGAAATGTCTTCGCGCCCGATCCTGTGTTCATCGGTCCCGTAAAGACCAGGTTTCCTGATCCAGGTGTGCCAAAATTAACGGGACCGGAGGCGAAGTCGTTCGAATTCACAATCGTGCGGGTGGATGTGTCCGCAGAGGCAATGGTGATGTCACCCAGGTGATAACGTATGGGACCCGTTCCGATCGACGAATCCTGGCCGAGCAACAATGTGCCGGCGGACAAACGCATTTCTCCGAGGAAGCTGTTGGCGGCGCTCAATAAGAGAACGTTTGTGGAGAGCTTTGTGACGCCACCCGAGCCCATGATGGTATTGTTGATTGCCAGATTGTCGGAGCGGTTGATCACCAGGGTGCCGTTATTCACGATGGGAGCGGTGCCCTGGCCGAGCGTGCCGTTCGTGCTGCCGGTGCCGATTTGCAGCACGCCTGCTTCGATGATTGTATCTCCGTAGGTGTTGTTGGTGGCGAGCACCATTGTGCCGGCTCCCGTCTTGGCGAAGTTAAAGCTGCCGCCGTTGATCGGGCCCTCCAGAGTCAGCGGGCCGAGGTCCACACCAATGGAAGCAGCGCTCTGCAAGGTGATGGGAGCGCTCCAGTTGATAATTCCGTAGGTCCGCAGCGCGCCGGTGGCTTCGGAACTCCAGCCATCTCCATTGAGCAACAAAGGCGCATTGAAGGTGGAGTTGTTTGGGACGCGGATATTCAGGGCGCCGTCAGCCAGCACTCGGACGCTGGAAGGATTGCCCAGCGAGGTGGCTGTGCTTGGTGGGGTAATTGCCACCGTGTCCAGGGTTAACCGGGCGCCGGGATTGACGAGCATTGTGCCTGTGAAGCTGCTGTCGCCGTTTAGATAGACGTGTTCCTGTCCCTCGTGAACCAGCGCGCCATTGCCGCTCAGGGCGCCGGGCAGAGAAATCGGGTAAAAGTTCTGGAACTTCAGCGTTCCATTATTGGTAACAGCACCCGAGCCGATGGAACCGCTGCCGTCATTGTTCCCGACGATGACAGTGCCGGCATTGATGCTCAGGGGGCCGGTGTTATCATTCACACCATAATTGCCGAGGATGAGCGTGCCTGTGCCGTTTTTAACGATGGGCGCGCTGCCGGTCAGATTGCCCGATCCGAGGAAGCTGACCGTACCTGCGGTGTTAACGGTGATCGAAGAAGGTGACAGGGCCGTCTGGAGGTCCACGCTCGTGGCGGTATTGAAGGTCACATGGTCGTACTGCAAATAAGCATCGGGTGTGGCTCCCCGCAACCAGTTGACAGATGTGCCGACATCCCACCATGTGGGGTTCGTGGGGTCTGCCCCGCTCCAAACCAGGCTTGCGGGTGCGCCGGCCACTTCCAGGGAGATTTCTCCAGCGACATTGTCCTTGAGAGTGGCAATTTGCCTGGAGCCCTCTCCAAATCCAGTGAGAACCAGGTTGCCCACGCCGCCGGAGAGGGTGCCGGTATATTTAATGAGTTTGTAGGAGCCATTCGCCAGGGCGCCCGACAAAGCGTTCAAATGGATTGTCGTTAAACCGTTCAAGGTCAGGCTGCCATTGACCTGGACAAGGTCATTGACTCCGCCGCCGACGGTTGTCACGTTCGAAAGATCCAAGACGCTTGTGGCGCCATCGAGGGTTAGATTGCCATTGACCGTCATTGTGGCAGGGACACCGGCGCCACCCGGGGTGTTGGTTGATCCGCCGGAGGCTGTGATGTTCCCGATCACGAGGCCGCTGGCCTGAAGGGTTTGACCCGACCAAAGATTCCAGCCAAAAGGCAGTGCGGCGACGTCGAAGACTGTGTTTGCATGGGACTCAACACTGCCGCTCGAGATTCCAGCAGCGCCCATCACGAGTGTTCCCCCGGAAATCAGGGTCGGGCCGAAGTAGTCGTTCGCTCCGCTCAACACCAAAGTGCCACCACCCGCCTTATGCAGGCGCGCCAGAAAATCACCGTGAATTGCGCCGCTGATTTCCGCGTCCACTGCAGGCGGACCATCGTAAACCTCGATCATGCGGGTCGTGGCTGTGCTCGGACTGCCGAGCGAGAAGGGGCCCGTCCACGTCATTTTATGAGTGGAATTGGGAGATCCGAACATGAGGTTGGCTATGTTGAAGAAGTTCAAGCCCCAGATCATGTCATCTAATGCATTCGTGCATGTCACGGACCGATCTGCGCCGATCGCCACAAAGCGCGGACTTGGGGATCCGCCTGTGCCTGCAAAATTAATTCCACCGGCGGATCTGAAATTCGTTCCTGCCACGCTGAAGGCCGCCAGTTCAACGGTATTTGTGTAAGCAGTTTCGAAGCGCAGCCAACTATTGGGGCTTAGCGATCCAGGACTGTCCAGTCGAAGAGTGGCGCCGTTTCGCACCAGAGTCTGTTCACTGTAAGTATTGTTGCCCGAAAGCCGGAACGTGCCACATTGGTTATTCGTGGGCTGAAAGACAAAGGCAATCTTCCTGCCGTCAGGGCCGTCCTGAATAGTTCCTGCGAAATCTCCTGAGTTGACCCTTAGGTTTACAGTGCCTGCAGCTGCCAGGGAATCAGCGGTGATCAAGCCATTACCGGTCAGATGGTTGATCCATCTTGTGCTGAGGCTGCCCGCGAAATCCACAGTGCCATTCACGATGGCGTCGTTGCCGGCGGCACTGAAGATGTTTCCGCCCACCACGAGCTTCGAGCCGGAGTCAATTTGGTAGGTGCCGGTCAGGGGATGGCCGGTCTTTGTCATGACGAACGTGCCGCCACCTGTGATGGTCAGACCAGTTGTTCCGCCAAATAGTGCGCCAGAATCTGTGACGGTGATGCCGCTTCCGAGAGAAATTGTGGGGGCGGTTAACGTGAGTGTGCCGGTGCCTGTCAGGGCGTAGCCAGTGGTGTTAAACGTTAGCCCATCGACCCCAGGTATGGTGCCGACGACGCTGACATTTCCGGCGGCGCCGCCGAAGACGGCGGTGTTGCCGGTGGACCAGAGGCCGCCGCTCCAATTCGGAGTTGAGGTATCCCAATTGCCGGGGCCACCAATCCAGTTGAGAGTGCCGCTGTATGCGGATGAGATGAGGCTCGCGCCTGTGAGGAGAGCGAGGCAGAGGTTGACATGAGATTTCATAGGGATGAGATGAGGAGTGCTTTGGGATGCTAAAACGTTTAACCTTCGCATAAACCGGTACCATGCTAACTTATCCAAAACGCCCCAACCCAGGCAATCCCTTTTATTTGGAGGTTTTGGCCTTTACACTGGATTTTTTGGCCAGAGCCACTTTGCGGCTTCGCGCCAGAATCAGGATTGGTCAATCCGCAGTCGGATAAAGCGTGATCCCGCCTGAATCACCGGCACAATGTCCCGGAACCTGAGCACCTCCATTCCATTTGAGACCGGCACGGGCGTCCCAACCTGAACGGCCGTTTGCCATTCAAGCAAGTCTTCCGAGACTTCGACTTGGTAGCTGATGCCCAACCGGTCGGCGGGTCTCTGCACCTCCATCACAAGATAGGACGTTCCGTTCACATCCTGGATGGTGGCCACAGGCACGCCCGGTTTTCCCGGGACGAAGTGCAGGGCATCCGGCACCGAGGGTGACAAACCGAGGGCAAACTCGACCATGTTCTTTTCCCCGTCTGCGTCCGGGTCGGCGATAATCCCAACAACAGCTTCGTTCAAGTTGCCCGGGAAAAAGGTCTGCAGCCAGTCCTCGTACACGCCCGGATTTGGCTGCACCTGGAGGACAATATCCTGGCAAGCCGCGCCAAACATGTTTGTGGCGGCGAGACGGACGATAAAGGGCACTGCGCGGTTGGCTGTTATGGTGGTGGCTGGGGCGTTTGAGTCGCCAAAGTTCAGAGCACCGGCGCCGCTGACTTTGCTCCAGGAGACATCCAGCGGCCCCAGAGTGCCGGAAGTATCGGCCAAGCCGCAAAGCATTGCGGGAATGGAATTGGTGATGGCGGGCGCGGGTCCCGTGCGCACACTGGGCACGGCGTTAACGATTCCGCTAAGCGCCAGAATCTCGACCGGTGAGAGCGCGCGGCGGTAAAACCGCACATCATCGATCGAGCCATTGAACCAGGTGGAGACGCCCGAGGCGGCGTGGCCGATTTCAAACGTGGATGGGAAATCGGGCACGACTGCGCTTGCTTCCGCGGCAGTGACATCCAATTGCCCATTGATCCAGAGTTCCGCGCGTTGTGACGTGGGCAGAGAACCGTCGAATACCAGTGCGACATGGTACCAGACACCCGTTTGCATCGTCGCGGCACTCGGAAACCGATTGTTGCTTTGATCAATATCCACGTAAATGCGGCGATCGCCGGCCTTGAGATAGGTGGTGTAGGAGTTGTTGAGATCGCGATTGTCGCGCTTTGATACAAGGCCGGCGGAGTCTGGCGGAAAAACGTTTGCCCGGAACCAATAGGCCAGGGTGAAAGCGCCCGTGTTGTCGAGGTTTGGAGCATCCGCCACGTTGACGACCCCGGTCACTCCGTCAAAGGCGATTGCGCCGCTCCGCATTCCGCCCGCCGGTTGCCATGATGCGCCTGTCGATAGGGCACCGTGGTTGGCGTTTCCCGAGCTGTCGCCGGCCACGGACCCTGCGGATTCATCTAACTTCAGCCAAAGCACACGGTCCGGATCAGGAAAATCCGTGTCGGCGGTTCCTGCCTGAACCGACAGGTCGGCAGAGGTGCTGAATGTGGAGTTTGTGGCCGTGAGCCGAAGCAAATAGCCACCGGGTCTTGGAAAGCGAACGGCACAGCTCGAGCTGAGTGGATTCGAGAAGATGGCATTTGCCGGGCCTGAAGCGGTTGTCCACGCCACACCCGACGCTCCAGACAAGCCGTCGTCATAGACCTCGGCGTTAAGAATGAGATCATTGCCCCGATTCGTAAGAGTTACTGCATTTGTGAGAGGCGAAAGGGTGTTGATCGAGGGAGGCTGGGGCACGGGCGCCGGGAAGAGGCCCACCACGGCGGTGCGGTAGGTGTGCATGCTGGTGTAGGTGCCGCGGAACCAGAGAACCGTGGGTGGACCGCCTTGGCGGCGTGGCACGTAGGGGCGGAGATTATCAACCGGCGAATTGCTCGTGATCTGCGTCCATGTGAACGTCAGGCCACCGTTAGCAGTGACTCCCCGAAAAAGTTCGTAGCGGTCGTTGGCCCGAAGTTCCGTGTTCGAAATTGAGAGGTTGAACGGTTCGGCGGCGCTGGTGGAGAGGTAAATGACGTTCGGGTCCCGGGGATCAAGGCAGATGCCTCCGGCGTAGTCGTCCTCCGTGTTGTAAAGCGGGCGCCCGGCATGGGCGATGAAGCGCTTCTGCCAGTGGGCGCCGGTCCAGCGAGCGTAATAGTAATAAATCCTGTCATGAGTGAAATTGGCCGCTGTGCCGTCATTCCCTGGTGTCACGTCGTCGCTTTGCACCGTGAACACGCAGGCGGGCGCGCCGGTGCTGTCATGCGCGATTTCCCAACACCATGCGCGGCCGGAGGGGATGTGACTGTCCGGATCGTTGCCGGGTTCGGTGCTGTACTGGTAAACCGCCGTGCCGAGCTCGCCGGAATCGTGGAGCAGGGGAATATCGTCAAAAGATTTCAGGAAAGAGCCGTCGCTCTTGTAAATGCCGCCCGACTGATAGTAAGCATGATAGAGGGAGTTGGTTATGTGCCTGGGATGACCGTCAGTATAGAGAAAATCGATTCGATTGGTGAAGTTGGACGCGAATTTCACATACACGCTTTTTCTGTAATCCACCTGGGCGGCGCTGGTTCCCTTCTGGATGAGCAGGCGCGACGGCGACCATGTAGCGCCACCGTCCGTCGAAGTCACCACGTTCGGGTTAAAATTAAGGTTGCGAAGGAAGTTGTATATTTTCCCGCCTTCCGCCGCGAGTTGGTGCGGATTCGAGTAAGTCACAGTGACATTGGTTGTCGAGTTGGGCCTGAAGGTTTGCTCCTCCGTCCAGTCCGCCGGTGAAACCGGGTTTGTTCCGGTGGAAAGCCTGTAGGCAAAATAGTCGTTTGCCGCGTGACGGGCGTAGAGGGCGAGCATAGCGCCGTCCTGTTTCGCCAGCAGGCCAGGGTTGTTGTGGTCGTCCCTTTGCGGCAGCCCGCCCCACAGGTAGGTTTCAATTCCGTTGGCCGGATTGAAGGCACTCAATGAGGAGGCGCCATTGCTGTTACGCACATAGCCGACATAAAGAATGTCATTATGATATAGCGCCCGTGGGTCATTATACCAGGTCCATGCGGCATCCGGAATAATGGTTGAGAAGTAGCTCTGGCCATGAATGGCGTTCGTCCAGAGCGAGCAGGCCGCTGTGAGAAGCGGCAACAGAGATTTGCGGCAGTGCATCATCCAGTCTCAGGCCGGATTTGCCGGTGGCAGCGGACCGCCCTGGCGCCAAATCCTGTTCAAAGCCCTGAGGTTACCTTAGCCGAAACGAGGGTTTAGGCAATGCGTCTGAAAAAGGGAATGCCCCGTCGAGTCACATTCCCGGGTTGTCAGCCCCCCGGCTCGTGGAATAGTTTCGTGCCATGCGCGATTCGAAATCTTTCTTTAGACATGCGTCGAGCTCCCTCGCTCTGAGCCTGGTTGGTGCGGTGATCCCGTGCTTTTGCGCGGTGTCCGCCGAGCCCCCGGCCAAGGCTGAAGCAGACACAAAGCCCTTCAGGCAGCTTCGATTGCCCGAGGATTTAAACACGATCGCGGGCAATCCCGATAAGCTGCGCAAACCGGACGGGCTCACGATCGCGTGCTACACCTTTCCCAACTATCATCCCTCAGCGCTGCAAAGCAGGCTTTACGGTCCCGGGTGGACGGAGTACGTGTTGACGCGCAGTGCCCGGCCCTGGTTTGAGGGCCATGCGCAGCCGCGGACTCCCTTGCTTGGGGAACTGGATGAGAGCAAACCCGAGACCTGGGAGCGCTACAACGAGCTGGCGAACACGCATGGTGTGGATGCGCTGATCTGGGATTGGTATTGGTACGACGGCGCTCCGGCGCTGCATGAGGCGCTTGAACAAGGCTTTTTGCTGTCGAAAAACCGGAACAAAGTGAAGTTCGCGGTGATGTGGACAAATCACCCCTGGTACATTCTGTTTCCGACGGTGAGCCCGGCGGACAAGGCATCCTACCCGCCCAGCTTTGATTCGCCGGACATGAACCTGGCGGAGGCCTGGCGAAGCTTGAGCTATGTGGTATCCCGCTATTTTCACTACGAGAACTACTGGAGAATCGATGGGAAGCCTGTGCTTTGCATTTGGGATCCCGGACGCATGGTCCAGCGGCTGGGTCTCGAGGAATCGAAGAAACTGCTGGCGGATCTGCGAGCGTTCGCGGCAAAGCTTGGCCATTCCGGCATTCACATTCACGCCTCCGGCTTCTATTCGCCGCATTGCAAGAACCTCGGGTTCGACACGTTTGGATCGTATAATCCGATTGATCACGTGGCGCGAACGCACCAGCCGGCCAGTGTCGAGTTTCCCGATTACGGCGTGGCAGCGGCGGATACGGTGACCCGGCAATGGGTCTTTCATGCGAGGGACGGCGCCATTCCCTACATCCCGGGCCTGGGAGCGGGATGGGATTCGACCCCGCGCTTCGCCATGCCACGGCAGCCGCGTCCGGAAACACCAAACCGAAACGTGTGGCCGGCCTGCGCCATCATGGCAAACGAGAGTCCTGCCGCATTCAAAGCGTTTGTGCAGGCTGGATTCGCTTATCTCAACGACCATCCAAATGTTCCCCGCATCCTGACCATTGCATGCTGGAATGAGTGGTCCGAGGGCCACTCGCTGTTGCCGGACAATCGTTTTGGTTACGGGATGCTCGATGCCCTGGCGGAAGCCGTGGGCAAGGGGAATACCCACCAACTGCATGGGAAATAACCCCGGGCGTAGAGAGCGCCCCGTGCAGAGCGGGACGTTGAATCGCCTTTTTAGGATGAAGATGCGTGAATTATTGAATCCTGCGATTCGGAGCATTTTTCTGGTTGTGGTTGGAACCGCTGTGTCCGCGCAAGCGGCCTGGGAGTTGGCCTGGAGCGACGAGTTCGACGGAACCAATGTTGATGCTAGGAAGTGGGTTTTTGAGACCGGCAACAACAATGGCTGGGGTAACAGCGAGCGTCAATACTACACCGCGCGAACAAATAATGCTTTCATCTCGGACGGGGTGCTTCATATCGTAGCTCGTCGGGAGTCCATGGGCGGTTTTCCCTACACATCGGCCCGCATGAAGACCCTGAGCAAGTTTTCTCAAAAATACGGGCGGTTTGAATTCAGGGCGAAGCTGCCTAAGGGCCTGGGTTTCTGGCCTGCGCTCTGGATGATGGGAACGAACATTACGTCAGCAGGGTGGCCGAGTTGCGGCGAAATCGATGTCATGGAGTTTAACGGGAGTTGGTCCAATAAAGTGCAGAGTACGATACACTATCCCAACTCAAGTGGAGCGCACACAAACCAGACGGCATTCTTCACTTTTCCGACGCCGGGCGACTCGGCGACCAACTTTCATACCTATGCAATTGAATGGAGCGCCACCGGCATCAAATGGGTTGTGGACGGCATGGGCGTGACCACCTGGCGCCGTTGGTCCAGTTCAGCCGGCGCCTTTCCGGCGCCATTTGACCAGCCCTTTTTTCTGCTCATGAATGTGGCGATCGGTGGCAACTATCTTGGGTATCCCAGCGATGCTGCAATCAACGCAAACACAACTTTTCCAGGGGAAATGCAGGTTGATTACGTTCGGGTCTATAACTATATTTCGACGGCTCCACAAGCGAGGAAGCCGGCTGGACCGATGTCAGACAACGACACTTCGATGCATCGGCCAATGGCAGTTGGGTTCTGAGCAAATTCTACCGGGTGCGCGTGCCGTGACTTGCGCGGTGCAGCAGGTCCAAGGCCCGGCGATATAACGTTTCCGCTTCAGCGGGGTGGTCCGTAAGCTGGAGAATCCGAGCCATTCCAGCCAGACATGCCGCGCGTCCGGCGAATTGGTTGGCGGGTTGGGATTCCAAAGCAGCCATCAAACACTCTGCGGCATCCTCGATGCTGATGATTTGGTCCAGGGCTTCCGGTGTCTTCAGCAGAACTGCTGCCAGGGCCCGTGCGCATGCGGGGGAGCGATCCCGGCGTTGCCGCCAGATTTCCACGACATTTGCCGGTGTGGGGGCAAGTGCCTGGCCGCCGCAAAGCATAGGTTCGAGAGGTTCATCATCGAAAACCAGGTCGGGCGGAACCCCGAGGGTAAAGGCATCCGGAGCTGATGGCTGTGCAGGGGCAAAGGGATTCAATCGCATGATGTTTTTCCTCTAGTATGGGGAGCGAAGCTGGGCCCGTATGCGTTCGGGGAGTAGTTCCAGGTGCTGCTGCGGCGATTCGCCGAAGGCAGCGCGCATAGCTTCAGGATACTCCATGGCGTCCACATCCTGCGGGTGGACGAGGTACTGGTGGCGGATCTTCTCCAGTTGGCTGGCGGGGAAGCGCGATAGCGGCAAGAGATCGAGACCGATGCGGCGGCGGTTAGCTTCGCGGAACACTGCGGGCGGGAGCGATTGTTTTGAGGGCAGCACGACCGTCACGCGCTGGCGGGCGTAGGGCAACGCGGCGAGCACGAGGCTTGCCGGCCAGGCTCTTTCGTCGAGGGGCAACAGGTGCTTGCAGCGATAAAGTTCAAAGAGACTACGGACGTTGCCCCAGGCCACAAGTGGACAACAGGCATAGTCCTTGGCTTCAAGCCAGCGGGCAGATTGTCGGGGTGTCAGGCACGGATTGCCATAAACCGTGATTCCGTAGAGGTAGCGCAAATCACTAACATGGGGCCGCAGGGCTTCAGGAGGTTCTCGCCCTGCGCCATAGTGAACACTGGCCACAAAATTGCCACCCTGTTCGCGAATCACCTGGTCGAACCGATTTAGGTTCCGGATGTAGGGCCGCATATCCGGGCCAAATGCCGCCAGGAAGAGCCGCCAGTCGCCCCCCTCCGCCGTTGCCGCCGGTTCAAAGATGAAGACGGTTGGTTCGTCGCTCGCTGCTTCGGTCGGGGCCTCATGTCGGGCCGCCGATCTCACCTTAACCTGCACCTGGCGTTCCCCGCGAATCTGAGCGCGCAGGGTCGCCTTTACGTCCACACCGTCATGGAGGGCCCCGGCGAAGGGCTCCGTCCGATTCACATGGTGGTTAGCACCGGCGATCTCCGCCGCAGTGAAGGCCGTGCCAAACAGAAGCGTTTCGCATGGCGGCCAAACCCAGGCCTCAAAAGGCGGGAGTATTTCACGATTGTTTGCAGGGTCGGGATCCAACTCCGACAGCGCCAGGAAATCCGAGGCTGCCGACCGATCTGACCTCTCTGAGGCATGGGTAAAGTAGAACGGCGCGGACTTCTGATTGCGACGGTGCAACTCGGCCTGTGGCCCCGCTTCGGGCAGAGGGCTTGGGTCATGGGCTGCGGCTCGCAGGTAAGGGAGATTCGGCCAGTGCTCCGGCGCGGCCCAATCCAGCGACTCGTAAACAAGAATTTTAGCCAGGCGCGAGGCGAATTCGGGCGAGATCATCATGCGCGCAGCGTGGAGCGTCAGGTGGAGATCGGGGACATGGCTTTGATTGACCATGCAGAGGTTTGTGAGATAGCCGGCAAACATGCTAGTGGCTTCACGTCTGTCGGGAGCTGCCAACGGCCATGCCCTGGCAAGCTGATCGCGGTACACCTTCGCGTAATCCAACCGGCGTTCGGGAGCGTTTGGCGGTAGTTGGCGGAGCGATTCGTAGCGAACTGTGATGTCTGGAAAGATATCCATCTGGGCGATGGCTAGCGAGGGAGCGACGACGACACGAGCGTACGTCGCCAACCCGGCTTGAGCGGGCTCATTCGCGGTTGGCTGGGCGGGGTCGAGCAGCCTTGCCTTGAGCAAATGCCAGTGTCCAATCCCGCAGGTAAACAAGACGCGCCTGTAATCACGCAGCAAGCGTCTCAGCCGGGCGGCCATGGTCCATTCCCGCCGATCGTCAATGATTGGATCCCGGAGCTGACTGCAAAGTGGGGCGTTGCGATCCACATAAGCGACGAGGCTTCGCTGGGCTTGAAGGGGATCCTGCAGCAGCGGATGACCGCGATTTGCTGTGCCGATGTCTCCCAGATCCACCCCGTAGATCGGGATTCCGAGTTCCATGGCCGACCGGATGGCCTCAATCATCGAGTCCGTGGTGGAAAGACAGAGGAGTTCGGCGGGACTGTAGTTTAGTTCCCGCCGGAGGATCTCCGGTGCGATCTGGTGCAATGGTACGCCATGCAACTCCTGCAGACGCAGGGCTGTCGCCTTGAGTCGTGGATGAATTCGCCGGTTCTGTTTGGTCAACCCGAGCATGCAGGGAATCCGGTCCGGGCTTCCTTTGCCGACGCCCAGTTCAGCGAGCCAGGTCTGCACGGCCAGAACGGCATCCTGGCAGAGTTCGACAGCGATAGCTTCAGGACGGGAGGATGCGCTGTGGCAAACCCGATGGACCAATTCCGCAAAGACGGCGCGATGATGCACCGCCGGGACGGCCAGCAACTCGGAATTGTCAACGATCAGGCGAGGGATCATAGGGTGTTTAGTTGAAAGAGTTGCCGAAAAGCTTCACCGAGGTGTTCTGGAGTCAATAAACCCGCGGTGTCAGCCCCGTTTATGCGAAGATCCTCGTGTGCGCCATTTCCGCCGGTTCTTCTTTTCGCTTCGATCTGATCGTAATGACGCAAGCTTGAAGCCAACGCAAACAGGTGTATGGCATCGCGTGGGGAGGGATGGCGTTTAATGCCTGCAAACAAATCCCAGAAGGTCTGGAGCACTATTTCGAGTGCGGGCTCGTGGGCTGTTTGGCGGGCGATAATCTGATTGATCTCCTCCCTGGGCGGGTATCCAACCTCAATGACGGGTCGTAAGCGGGAGCGAATGAACTCGGGCAGGACGTTGATCTCGCCGGTGTTGGTGGCGGCGATGAACCGAAAACGGGGGTGTGCGTGAACACGTTCGCCCAGCAGCGTGGAGTCAATATACCGTCGCTCGTCCAAAACACTTGCAAGCAGTGCCAGCGCCCGGGGGCGCACCTTTCCGATCTCGTCCACGAAGCAGATGCCGCCGTAGTGCATCGCAGTGACCAGGGGAGAAACCACGTAGTCCATGCTACGTCCGGGATCGTCACTGAAACGGACCGAGCAGGCCATGTCCTCGGCGGTGACATCCTCATGGCCCTGAAGGATATAGAGGTCCAGGCCGGTGCGGCGGGAGAGTTCGTAAACCAATCGGTTTTTACCCACGCCCGGGTCACCCACCAGCAGTGGGCACAACGGGGGCATGAGGCCACTGCCCAACCAGGCTGCGGTGATCATCTTCAATTCGTGAAAGCGGCCGACGAAATCCGCAAGCATGGGGTGGCGCGAACGGTAGGGCTCGCTGACGAATACCTTCTTGGCGTTGTTCAGAGTGATGGTCTTCATGGGATAAGGGATTTGTTGATTTCATGTCGGGAACAGTTCGTGCACTGCTGTTTCGAACTCCGTTATCTTTCCCCGGGGTGGCGCGATCGCTGCGATCATTTGACGGATCTGGCTGCTGATGTCTGCCGGTTGCCAGCGCTTCATTTCTGAAAAGGTAGTTGAATCGTCGGCAATCAGCGTTCCGGTGGCTTCCAAAACGCCGAGGTTGTCTTTGCGTTGCGCCCGGAATCTCTTCTCAGGATTGACAAGTTCCTCGGGTTGGGGCTGGTAGTCGATGCGCTCGCGGTCGCGCAAAACCACAAAGGCCGCTCTGCCTAATGCCTCGCCCGGCACATAGAGGTTCTGGGTGTGGGCGTGGACCTTCTCTCCCTCACTGGGAATATAACCATCGCGAAACGGCTTGTAGGGGACTTTACGGGAACCGCCCAGGAGCCGCCAGATGCCGGCAAGATCGTTGCCCAGCAGGCCCGTATTCAGCGCATCCTCCGCCCGAATGGCGTAAACAGGCGCCGGCCATTGCAAGCGCCGCACCGTCACATCGTCGCGCTTCACTACGAGCCTTGCGGACCGGGCGCTCAGCACCGGCGATGGATACTCCGGACAGAAGAACTGGAAGTGCTGGTGAAAGATGGTGTTTCCGGCCCAGCCGTTTGAGATGCCGTCCAGCACCGGATAATCGCGAATGATCGTATCCGCAAAAAAGGTGCGGATGGAGAGATTGATCTCACGCGTGAGTTTCACGAGGTCGGACACTGTCATGGGCACACGGTTCATGTTGAGCGGGCGAGCCGCGCGATCCCAGGCCAGGAAGTGGACCACGGTTAACGGATTGCCGAACGGCGCGAATGTGAACCCAATGCTGTAGTGCCGCGAGAGCCCGTGCCGCGGCCCATCGAGTTCCGCCACCACCTCCGCCGGATTGACTTCCGGACACGAGCAATAGAAGCACGGGAATTCATCACGCTCGTGGGTTAGTATATGAGCTGGATTCCAGAGGGCTTTGGGTTTGGCAATGTTCAGATCCGCCAGGCGTGTGAGGTCTGAGCGAAAATGGCGAATCGGGACTGAAAGAACCAGTTCTCCAGTCTCGCCACGAAGGCAGGGTGTTGGAACAGCGAGTGACTGGACTCCATTGTGCAGTTCGATCTGCGTGAGGATATGCCGGCTGGCGATCTGTTGAAGATGCAGCACCAGCAGTCCAACACCGAGGCCATATCGCTCGATGACGAGGGATATATCGCTCGCAATCTCGTGCCGCCGGTCGCCCACGGCTAACCATGACGAGGAGGTCTTGCTCAGGTAATCGAAGGAAGGCTTGCGGATGATATTGCCGAATTTTGCCAGCAGGAACCGGTGGTAATGTCGCAGGCCTGGCAATCGGGCGAACTGGCTCGGGGTTGTCTCCTGCGTTCCAAATTGTGCCATGGCGATGGCAGCAAGAATGTTCGGGGCATCGGTTAGGTGGTCCAGGTATGAAGAAGTGGTCATGGAAGTATCAGCTCTTTGGGTTGGAGGCATCGGTAGTGTCGCGGCTTTCCCTGGCCGTTCTCAGGGGCCGGCTCAGGAGCTCCCGGACGATGCAACGCAGGTGCCAGAAAAAATTTTTACGGGATCGCGCGAGCGTTGCCAGGTGCAACAGGATGCGCCCGCCCCGGCTGGCGCTCAGTCGCATACTTAGATGCTGCGGGTTTAGTTTTGTCATGGCTGAAGGCGGTGGAATGGTTTGCGCAGCCGTTGCAGCCGCACGGCACCCGGCGTGATGGTTTGCGGTGCGCGAAAGCGACCCTGCGCGGACCGTGCTGTGTCGCTGCCAAAACGGATGCAATTCGCATGTTGCGCTGACGGCTGCCACTGGTCGCTGGTTATTCATACGCGGCTCTTGAGAGCTGTCACTAATTTGTCAGAAGGATTTCTGGTGGATATAGCAGGCATGAACCCGGAAATGGTGCGGCTGGTCAGCGCGAACGGCCTCGCGTTCGGACAAATTGTGCGGCACAGGCTGACGTAATAATGGCAAGGTATGCCGACACGGTTAGTGCCTGGAAAGACCGGGAAGGCACTTGGCGGCGTCACGTGTTTGTGATGCAATAGCCACATGCGTGAAAAACCGACTCTTCGCCTTCAGCAACTCATTGCCCAGGAAATCAAGCGCGTCGGCAACGTCAATCGTTTGAGCCAGTTCATTGCCGAGGCCAATACCAGGGCCGGCTCCAAACTCACCGTAGATCGCCGCACTTTGCTCAAGATTCGGGATTACCCCGGGAAGGTGAGTTTTACGCTGGACCTTCTGACCGCACTCAACGAGTACTTCAAACCACTGGGGGAGGGGCTTCATCTCAAACCCATTCTGACCATGTGCGGGCTGGTGGCGCCGCTATCCGACGCTCGTCAACTGGTGTTCATGCTGGGGGCCAAACCCCGGCCTGCCGAGCGCCGGGTGGATTGGAGTCGCTGGGATGGATTGGCCCAGGCGGAACTGGTCCGGGAGGCCTCGCGCTTTGACCGATGCCCGGAACTGAAAATCGAGGACGTGTTGTGGCGCAATCCGGTCGATCCTTCCGCCATCAAGACGGAGCAATGGTATTCCTTTCTCGAGACGGAGGGGGTCTCGGTGGTATCCATCGGATCCCCCATGGCCGCATTGAGCAGTGAAGTGATGCTGGCACGCATGTTCGGGGTGGAACCCTTTGTGCCCCCGCATTTCAGCACCAAGTCGCCGCTGCCGTTCTTCTTTGTCTGGCTGCCCAGGGCTGCACATCGGTTCAGCAGCGCATTCGGATTGACGTGGCAGGAACTGGCCTCCGAATTCAAACCGCTTTCCGAAAAGGTGAGGAACAACAAATGTTCGGCTTTTATTCTGAACGGTGTGCCCCACGTGGCGCCGGCGGAGGCTAAGTCCTGGACAATGTATGGGGTGATCGCCGCGCAACGCCGTGCCTGCGGCAGCGTCTGGCTCGTGGTTTCCGGTTTGGCCGGCCCGGCGACACTGGCCGCCGCGCGGCTTGTCAAACGCGTGGACGACGCCCTCCCAACTACCAGCCATCAGGATTCTCCCGTGCTCTGGGTGCCTGTGCGGGCGACCATCAAGACGGGGATGGCCAGCAGTGTCGTCAGCGGCGATCTTCGCGAGATTGTGAGCGCGGAACTCGTAGGCGAGCCACAAATCTGGCCCAAGCCAACTGTCGAAGCGGTGTCCAGGGTGCTTTAAAGGTTGAGGTGCATCTTGTATGCGGTGTGAAGCAGAGGTTCGTTCGCGCGAATACCGATATCGAGTCGCGACAAATCTGGCAGACCTTAGGCAGGGATTGCGTGGTCAGGCTTTTGAGTTGGTGCCCCCTGATCGCGAGCGCTTGCGCATCACTCTATTCCTCTTTGTTCCCGTTTGCACAGGTCGGAACCGTCGTTCGTGGAGCGTCCTGGAAGGAGGTTCACGGGCGAGATGCATGCGCCGGGGAGTCGCAAATCGAGAGTTGTCCTGCGAGGAAGCAGGCAAAACCGGCGCGGACTTTATGACGTTCCGCTATCGAAGTTGAATTCGAGATTCCGCGGGCATTCGTGGGAGTCGGAGTCAGAGTGCAGAGCCACGCTTGTGAGCAGCCCAAGGCAGAGGCACATGGCCAGCAGGCTCGATCCACCGTAGCTCACAAACGGCAGTGGCAGTCCTTTGTTCGGAACCAAACTTGTGGCGACACCGAGGTTGATCCAGGCTTGCAACACGATCAGTGTGGCACAGCCACCGGCAAGCAGTTGGCCGAAGCGGTCCCGGGCGCATTTCATGATGTGCAGGCCGCTGAAAAGGATGCCCAGGTAGAATAGGAGCGTGAGGCTTGTGCCCCAGAGGCCGGTTTCTTCGCCGATGCGTGAGAAGATGAAGTCTGTTTGCTGTTCCGGCACGTAGCCGTATTTGTGAAGCGAGCCGTGGGGAAAATCGCCCCACAACCCGCCACTGCCGATGGCCAGCAGGCTCTGCCAGACTTGCCAGCCGGCTCCGTGCCGGTGCGCTTCGGGATCAAGGAATACAAGAATGCGCTCCAGGCGGACGGGGTTGTGCGTGACCATGACCACGAAGGCTGCGGCTGCGATGGTCACGGCGCCGCCGAGGTGCGTCAGGCGGGCCCCTGCGAGAAACAGCAGAACCAGCGTGGTTGCGCCAAGCAGTAGTGCCGTGCCCCAATCAGGTTCAAGAAACACCAAACCCGCAGGCACGATGCCCAGAAGAGCGGGCAGCAGGAAGCCGCGCCTCAAATCGGCGAGGTCATCCCGATTACGATGTGCGCACCAGGCAGCCAGGAGAATAATGACGATTGGTTTCGCAAATTCGGAGGGCTGGCCGAGCCCGCGAATCCAGCGATTGGCCCCGTTGACCTTAACGCCCAGTCCGGGGACAAAGACAGCCGCCAATGAAAGGAGACACACTCCGGCCAGGAGATTAAGAACCCATTTTTTCTCCAGCCAATGGTAGTCAAAGCGCATCAACAGCGGCACGAGGGCTAACCCGGCGACAAGCCAGACAAAATGCGACTTGAATCGCGCCATATCCGCGGGATGCAACGTGGTGCTGTAGAGCATGACGATGCCCAGGATCACAAGGGCTAGCGAACACAGGACCAGAATAGCCAGGGCCTGTTTGATGCTAACGGTCCGGTTATACGGCGAAGCATGGCTCATAAAGTTTGTTCAATCCAGAAGAGCAAGAAGTTCCTGGTGGGGTAGATCGGATCGTTCCGATGCGATCTGCCGAGCGCGGCCCGGCTGCGGTTTGTCCGGAGGGATGTTGTATAGAGCGATGGCCTGTTGTGCGACCTCGCGGAAGACCGGTGCCGCTACTGTTCCACCATAGGCGCGGCCCTGCGGCTCATCCAGTGCCACGGCAATCACAAGTTCGGGATTGTGCGACGGTATCATGCCGACGAAGGAACAGTAAAGGCGACCAGGAACGTAGCGGCGGCCATCGGATTTCTGTGCCGTCCCGGTCTTTCCGGCAACGGTGTGTTCCGGCAGCGCGGCCGCCTTGCCGGTGCCACGCTCGACGACATCCACCATTGCTTCACGCACGCGCCGCGCCGTTTCCGGTGCGATCACCTGCCGCACCGGGACTGGACCATAGCGGCCCCAGGGACTGCCATCCGCATGATCTACGCGACTCAGGAGCCACGGTCGCATGAGCTTGCCATCGTTTCCGATTGCGGCGTAAGCCATGGCAAGCGCGATCGGCGTCACGGCCAATTCATGGCCAATGGCCAGTCGTGTGATGGAGATACCAGACCAGTTGGTGGGATGCCGGACAAAGCCTGGCAACTCGTAGGGCAGGGGAATGCCCGTGCATTGATTGAATCCGAACCCGGCGATGAAGTAGTACAGACTATTTGGGCCGACCTTCAGGCCGATTTTGGCCATTCCTATGTTGGACGAGTTTTCCAAACATTGCCGGACCGTCAGCAAGCCGTGGCGGTGGCCATCGTCGTGAAGAGCGCATCGGTTGAAGACCCAACGACCGTTCTCGCAAAAGATCCGTTGATCCAGGGTCACCGTCCCTGTCTCCAGTGCCGCCGCGAGCGTGATGGGTTTGAATACCGAACCGACTTCATGACGGGAGCTGATCGCGTCGTTTCGCCATGACCGCGAGGGAGCACCTGGTTGTTGCGGACAGAAAGAAGGCAGGCTGGCCATAGCAAGAATCTCACCCGTGTTCGGCCGCACGACCAGGCACGAAGCGTTGCTGGGATTGTAACGCTCCACGGCCCTGGCCAGCGCGTCCTCCACGATGCGCTGCAAGGTCAAGTCAATGGTCAGAGCCACGTGGCCGCCGTCGCGCACAGCCACGCGACTAACTCGGCTGAAGGCCAGTTCGTTGCCACTCGCATCCTGGCTCGTTGCGCATGCGCCGTTAACACCCGTCAACACGGTGTTCAAGGTTGCCTCGATCCCCCATTTGCCTTCAAGCAGGTGGCCATTGGTCCCGCGACCAACGAAGCCCAGCACCTGTGCAAGGGAATCGCCGTTAGGGAAAACCCGTTGCTGGCCATCCTCAGCGAAGAGGGACCAGCGGCGAATCCGTTTCAGCAGTGTCCGCTGCCGGTTGGAGAGCCTGGTGGTATTCCAGCCAAATGTTTCGCGAGCGAGTGCCTGACGGATACGGGCCCATTCTGTTGGCGCTAAGTCGCGTTTGAGCAACATTGCCCCCGGCGATCTGCCCAATCGCTGTTCGCTCCGGCGATCGAGTTCCTCCTGCACCATCCGTGCAAGTGCGCCCGAATCCATTCCCAATAGCGGGGCAACAATTCGCGCGAGTTGTTCAACCCGATTCGCCCACACAGAAAGGTCCGCATAAACGTTTTTAACTGGAAGCGTCAGAGCCAGGGGCAGCCCGTTGCGATCTGTTATTCTGCCACGCCATGACTGTTCCACGCGTGTCGTGAAGCGGTAAGCGTCCGCCTTTTCCTCGAGCTCTTCATGGCGAAGAATCTGAAGCTGGAAGAGGCGCCACTCCAAGGCCGCAAATGCCAGCAGGAAAAGTGCGAGCAGGATCTCTGTCCGGGTAAGGAAAGGCATATCCATTATGGGTGAGGGAGGAGGCGTCGCTGCCATTGACATCCCTTTCGTTTAAGGTTGGCGCACGGTCAGCATGCAGGTCACGGGGAATGCTTTGACGTCGCGCGTTTGGGTCGATTGGGCGTGTATAACCGTCAGGAGGCTTGCATTGCGGCCCTCGGTGAGCCGGTATTTCTCCTGCCATTGACGGCGCTCGGCCTCTACGGCAGTCACCAGCCGGCTCATCCGGTAGAGTTCCCGAGTGTGCTGAATCTCGCGAAGCACACACAGCAGCACCACGGCAAACATGATCAAGGCGACGGCGCCGACCTTGAGAAACCGATGCGCCGATGGTTCTTGCTTCGCGTGTGCATGTCTGTATTTGCACGACGCCGCCGGTGTCTCCGGATGTGCCGGGACGAACGGAGGAAGAACGCCAAACGGGTTTTTGGTGAAGGCGTAGCGCCTCTCAGGAATAAACAGGTTAACCTTCATAGTGAACTCAGCTTTGTGGTGAGATACTCTTGAACCTGCTGCTTTGCCGGGCTTGGTTGCTCATTTTTGTCGCAGGCCCAGACCTCGAATTTGGAGAAGCGCCCCACAAGATCCCCCTGCTTGGAAATGCCAACTCGGGCCATGAGATCTGTTGGCAGCGGCAAGCGTCCAAACCGGTCCAAAGCGGCTTGGCGAACCCGGTCATTAAGTTCTCGTTCCAATTGCGGAATCAGCGTTTTGTCTGCCAGCCCGTTCCGCAATTCGTCGAGGAAGCCTTCAAACACCGCAGGCGGACAGACCACCAGACAATCCCGTGCCGAGGAAACGACCACGAAGAATTGACTGGGGGAACCGTCTTTGCGCCACTCTGCCGGCAGCATGACACGATTGCTCCCATCAATCGCGTGGCGATTTCGCCCGGCGTAGAGCGTGGCAAGGTTGATTTGCGTGGTTTTCTTCACAACCGAACACAACAAACGGTCAATTCCCGATAATTACTCATTACTACCTTTTTCTACCCATAAGAAAGGACCAGTTATTAACAACAAAGGGCACGATAGAGGAAAGGCAGACGCGTGTTAATGTAAGTGTCTATTTCATGGGCAGATATGAGAAATCGTCTGTGAATAACTTTGTGAATAACTTCGACAAGCAGAACAGAGCGTCGCCAGCCGCCACAAGGTGAAAAATCCAGGTGGTCGCTTACTGCAAATAAGGAGATAATGTTATGGAATCGATTTGTGAAACCAACGCCTTGAAGAACCACATTGGAGCTCTCGCACTTTCGAGCTTGCGTCGAACGAGCTTGCCGCTCGGCCGCACTAGAGCATAATGTTGTTCCGTGGATTTGCTTTGCAGCAAGTGCGGTAATGTGTGTAACGATTTTCTCTTCATCTGGAGAAAGTCGGCGTATCTTGGTCGTCGATGTTTTTACCGCACCAAGCGTGTTTGTCGCTGCTGGTCCTTTTGCGCCAAGAAGCGTCTGTGATGCACTTGAGATTTTGAGGGAGTCTTTGCATCATAAAACATGCTAATGCACAACAGGTTGCGCCCGTAGCTCAGTTGGATAGAGCATCTGCCTTCTAAGCAGAGGGTCCCGCGTTCGAGTCGCGGCGGGCGTGCCAGTTGGCAACCACGGCAGGAGACTTCGAAATAGTTGACAAGAGGAAGAAAGGAACAGACACCATGAGTGAAGCCAGCAAATGCCCTGTCACGGGGATGACTCACAACCAGACTCCCCGGCGCGGACCGACGAACCGCGACTGGTGGCCGAACCAGTTGAACCTGGATATCCTGCACCAGCATTCGAGCAAGTCGAATCCGATGTGCGAGGATTTCGACTACGCTGAGGAGTTCAAGACTCTTGATTTGAAGGCCCTGAAGAGCGACCTGCGTCAGTTGATGACAGCGTCGCAGGACTGGTGGCCGGCTGATTTCGGACATTATGGGCCGCTGTTCATTCGCATGGCGTGGCACAGTGCGGGCACGTACCGCACCAGTGACGGTCGTGGTGGCGGAGGAAACGGCAGCCAACGCTTTGCGCCGCTGAACAGTTGGCCGGATAATGTGAGTCTCGACAAGGCGCGACGGCTTCTTTGGCCCATCAAGCAGAAATACGGGCGCAAGATTTCGTGGGCGGATCTGATGATCCTGACGGGCAATGTCGCTCTGGAGTCGATGGGATTCAAGACGTTCGGATTTGCCGGGGGACGGGAAGACATATGGGAGCCCGAGAAGGACATCTACTGGGGGGCGGAGGGAAAATGGCTTGAGGACCAACGTTACTCCGGAGAGCGGGAGTTGGAGAAGCCGCTTGCGGCCGTGCAGATGGGACTCATCTATGTCAATCCGGAAGGCCCAAACGGCAATCCGGACCCGCTGGCAGCTGCAAAAGACATTCGTGAAACATTTGCCCGCATGGCGATGAACGATGAAGAGACGGTAGCGCTTATTGCGGGGGGGCATACCTTCGGCAAGGCCCACGGCGCTGGAGACGCCAAGCATCTTGGGCCTGAGCCGGAGGCGGCGGGCATCGAGGAACAGGGTCTGGGTTGGAAGAACAGTTTTGGGACAGGCAAAGGAGGGGACACAATCACCAGCGGATTGGAGGTGACCTGGACGACGACCCCTACGCGGTGGAGTACCAATTTTTTCTGGAATCTATTTGGTTACGAGTGGGAACTGACCAAGAGCCCGGCTGGAGCGCACCAATGGAGGCCCAGAGGCGGTGCCGGCGCCAACACCGTGCCAGACGCGCATGATCCTTCCAAGCGCCACGCTCCGGCGATGTTCACTACGGACCTGGCTCTGCGTTTTGATCCGGCGTATGAGAAGATCTCACGGCGTTTCATGGAAAACCCGGACCAGTTTGCTGAGGCATTCGCCCGGGCCTGGTTCAAATTGACGCATCGCGACATGGGTCCGCGCACACGTTACCTCGGACCGGAGGTGCCGGCAGAGGAACTGATCTGGCAGGATCCCATTCCCGCCGTTGATCATAAGCTGGTGGAAGCAGCGGACATTGCATCCCTCAAGGGCAAGATTCTGGATTCCGGCCTGGCGGTGTCGGGGCTGGTTGCCACCGCCTGGGCCTCGGCGTCAACCTTCCGCGGTTCGGACAAGCGCGGTGGTGCAAATGGCGCTCGCATTCGTCTTTCTCCGCAAAAGGATTGGGAAGTCAATCAACCCCGGCAATTGGCAAAAGTGCTTACTTGCCTGGAGGCTATTCAGGGCGCTTTTAACAACGCACAGACTGGAGGAAAGAAAATATCACTGGCCGACCTGGTTGTTCTGGCCGGTTGCGCCGGGGTTGAGCAGGCGGCGAGAAATGCGGGTTGTGCCGTAACCGTTCCCTTTGCGCCCGGGCGCATGGATGCGACCCAGGAGCAAACCGATGTGGAATCCTTTGGAGTGCTGGAGCCAATCGCAGATGGGTTCCGTAACTATCAGAAAAGCCGGTATTCAACATCACCTGAGGAGTTGCTGGTGGACAAGACGCAGTTGCTGACCCTGACCGCGCCAGAAATGACCGTGCTCCTTGGCGGCATGCGGGTATTAAAGACCAACTTCGGGGGGAGTTTCCACGGCGTCTTTACGAAGCGGCCGGAGGCTCTCACCAACGACTTCTTCGTGAACCTGCTGGACATGAGCACAGAGTGGAAGCCTGTTTCAAGCGATGCGATGGTGTTTGAGGGTCGTGATCGCAAAACGGGCGAACCTAAATGGACAGCCACCCGCGTGGATTTGATCTTTGGTTCGAACTCCCAACTGCGGGCTTTGGCGGAGGTCTATGGCTGTGTGGACGGACAGACGAAGTTTTTGCAGGACTTCGTGCGTGCGTGGAACAAGGTCATGAACCTTGACCGTTTTGACCTGTTCACCAAGCCAGGCTCGGCCCGGCGGCCTCGCAGAGGGATGGTGAAGTAACAGGCTGAGACCAACACTGCATCGCACCAGTGTCCGTTCTCATCGTCAGGACACAGGCTATCAGGTGAGCGGGGATGAGGCGGCAAGTTCGCCTTATCCCCTCAGTTCGTGATCTGGACGAGGTGTAGAACATGTATAACGTCAGCATGCCCACAGTGCGACGGCGGTTGGTGCAGGAGAATAAAGCCCGGTTTCCTCTGAAATCAACCTCGACGCGACTGCTGGTTTTCAACAGGCGGCACCTGGCAGATTTGAAAACGTTTGCGGAGGTGTGGGGGGAAACTCAAATTCGGATTCAGCCGCCGGAGATCGATGGAAAAACGCAACGAGGAAACACGCGAGGAACCAAGTGACATCATCTGGATTGGCTGAAATATTGAACCAACTTTTCCAGCGCCCGCGCCCGATGGCTGATCCTGTTCTTTTGCTCCTGGCTGAGTTCCGCAAACGACGATTCCATGCCGTCCGGCAGGAACAGCGGGTCGTAACCAAATCCGTTACTGCCTTTGGGAGCGAAATCGATTCTGCCTTCACACGCACCGCGGAACAGTTCGGTGGGCAATACCTGCTCTTCCTCGAGGCATGAACGTGAGATGTCGTCATGGCGGAGGCAGGGGAGACGCGTCAGAGCCAGCACACATCGAAATCGGGCTTTACGGTGTTCGAGCGGGACATTTGCCAGCAGGCGCAGCAGCTTTGCGTTGTTGTCGGTGTCGGGCGAATTGCCCAGGCGGTCTTTTGCCGCAAATCGGGCAGAATTCACGCCCGGGGCGCCGTTGAGAGCGTCAACTTCCAGGCCGGAATCGTCCGCCAGCACGTAGAAGTTTTCCGGGCTGAGTGGCGGGGCGACACGCTTTTGAACAGCCAGCCAACGGGCCAGTTGCACCGACTTCTTGATCGCGTTGCCCTCAAAAGTTGGCGCGTCCTCGACCACAGTTGGCGCGTCGGGAAAGGTCTGCAGCGACTGACAGTGGCACACCGGCCCTAAAATGGACTGGATTTCCCGGAGCTTGTGATCATTCCGGGTGGCGACCACAAGCAAGATGGGCGAGCTATCTGTTCTGAACGATGAAGGCATTCAGCAGGAGCGGCTTGTTCAAATTCCGTGCTCGTTGATCACTTTATTGCCGTCGCCGAGAACGATCACTTTCGGCTTCCAGAACTTGGCTTCCTCATCGGTAGCTTCTGTAAAACTCATGATTGTGAGACGATCGCCGGGCTTGCCCAAGTGTGCGGCTGCGCCGTTTAGGATAATCTGGCCGGAGCCGCGATCCCCCGGGATGGCGTAGGTCTCGAAGCGTGCTGCGTTGGCCATATTGCTGCAGAGGATGCGCTCATAAGGGTGCATCCCCACCCGGTTCATCAGATCAAGATCAATTGTGAGGCTGCCCTGGTAATCCAGGTTTCCCGCCGTGATCTGCGCCCTGTGAATCTTCGATTTCAGCAAATGCACCAACATAAGGTGATTCCAACATAGGCTCACGACTGGCGCTTGAAAAGGCCTATTGC
>CAYNZC010000011.1:54217-55607 GCA_964401575.1 uncultured Verrucomicrobiota bacterium | reverse complement strand
GCTGTCAAACTTCGGGAGTCCTCCGGCAAAGCCGGAGGGTTTCCTGTTGGACTAAGAAATCGCGGCAGAGCGGTGGCGCCGGATGACTTCATCCGTGACGGGCAGCAATTTGCGGCGGGGCCACGCGCAGCTTCTTTGATGCATACGCGCTCGAATCCGGCGGGATTGTCAAATTCGGCTTTCCCGTGTTTGCGGGTTTGTTTTACTCTGGGGGGGATGAGAATTTTATCCGGTATCCAGCCCTCGGGCACGTTGCACCTGGGGAATTATTTCGGAATGATGCGGCCAGCGGTTGAGCTGCAGGAGCAGGGGCAGGCATTTTACTTTATCGCGGATTTTCACTCGATGACGTCGCTGTATGACCCGGAGGAGCGGCGGAAGAACAGCGAGAATGTGGCTCTGGATTTTCTCGCGTGCGGCATCGATCCGAAAAAGACGGTGTTTTTCAGGCAATCGGATGTTCCTGAGATTCCGGAGCTGACGTGGATTATTGGGACCGTGACGCCGATGGGGTTGCTGGAGCGGTGTCATTCGTTCAAGGACAAAGTGGCGAAGGGGATCAGTTTCAATTTTGGTTTATTTGCCTACCCGGTGTTGATGGCGGCGGACATCCTGGCGTATGACTCGAACGTGGTGCCGGTGGGACAGGACCAGAAGCAGCACGTGGAGGTGACGCGCGATATAGCGATTAAATTCAACGAGCAGTATGGGGAGACGTTCGTGGTGCCGGAGCCGCGGATTTCGGAGCAGGTGGCCAAGGTGCCGGGGTTGGACGGAGAAAAGATGAGCAAGAGCTACGGCAACACCGTGGAGATTTTCGGGGATGAGAAGGCGGTGCGGAAACGGATCATGAGCATCAAGATGGACAGTCGCAGTCCATCGGAACCGAAACCGGATGCGGACAAGAACATTGCGATCCAGTTACTCAAGCTCGTCGCGCCCGAGAGTGTATCCAAGGATTTTGAGGATCGGTTGCGCGCGGGCGGGCTTGGGTATGGGGATTTGAAGAAGGCTTTGTTTGAGCATTATTGGACGTTTTTTGAGGGGCCGCGGAAGAAGCGCGCGGAGCTTGTCGCGAATCGGGATTACGTGCAGCAGGTGCTTCGGGAGGGCGCTGCGCGCGCGCGTGTTGTGGCCGGTGCGGTGCTGGATCGGGCGAAGATTGCGTGCGGTTTGAAGTAGGGCCGGGGGCTTCGGCTCGGTTGATCAATTTGGCTGTTTCGCCGATATCCGAACCATGGTAATGCGAGGTCAATGCCGGGTTTTGGGTTGCCCTTTTCTGAGGGTTGACCGGTGCGTCCATCCCGGTGTAACCGTTCAGGTATGAACAGCCTGAAGCACAAACCGGCTCGCTTCTACAAGCGAACCACTGGTTCGTTCATCGTTGGCC
>CAYNZC010000011.1:19050-54117 GCA_964401575.1 uncultured Verrucomicrobiota bacterium | reverse complement strand
AAGCACAAACCGGCTCGCTTCTACAAGCGAACCACTGGTTCGTTCATCGTTGGCCGTGATTACCCCATGCGACGTGCTGCGCTCATTCTCGCGCTTGTGCTAATCACCAGTGCGATCATCCATGACATCTGCGAGTTCGTCGCGGTCAATGATGGCATTCGATATTTCTCTTCTGAGCCACAGCGGCTTTTATATGTGGTGCTTCTGAGTCTTTTGGGTGGAGGTGTCGCCTATGGGATCGGTCGGCTATCGTCCAACTCACAGCGCACTTTGAAGCTGGCGGCGCTCGGCACCTTTGGCACAGTCCTTCTCGTTGTCCTCAGCTTGTTCGCCTATCTTTTGGCTCGGTTTGCCCCGATGGTGAGCGAGGCGGGCATGTGGGGTTGGGTAACCGCAGCTTTTCTGTCTTGCTCCTTCATCGTTGTTGTCGTGTGGGTCGAATTCCGCAAGGCTTGGAGGCGAACATGACAACCATGGCCAACCAGATGTGGCAACTGGGGCCGGCGGGCCGCACGGTTTGTTTTCCGTTGGGCTTGGCCCGGCGCAGCTGCACTTTGCGATGGGCGTAATGCGAAGGTTACTCTTAGTTGTAGGACTGGTGGTGCTTGCCGGCTGCGCCACACCGAGTGTGCGGCCAGTGTGGACGGGAGGTTCTCATGAGACTTTGCTGGTCAGTCGAGCGCCCGAAGGATTCACAGTGTCACCGGCTGAGGCAGATACAATTGTTCGCCAGAGCAAGATTCTGCCGATGAAGGTTGTCTATCACATTTATGCAGACGCGCAGTTTTACTATGTCTGTGATGGATTCTTCGGGTCGGGTTCACACGCTGCGTATCGGCGAGGTGTTCGAGTCGACGGTCGTACTGGCAAGATCATCGAGAGGGCGTTATGAGGCCACCCCCCCGCCCGGGCGGGTGATTCTTCGGGCCTGCTGTTGCCCGTTTTGCTATACACATCGCGTCGCTAACGCGGCCACCTCGCGGCCTCACAAGCCGGGCTTACCCGGGGGTTTCGGGATGGCCGGTGCGGGTTCGGTGAAGTCATCGGTCACGGCGTCCGGCGAGAGTTTTTCGTACCTGTTCCGGAGTTTGAACATGCGGACGGCGAGGTAAACGATGGGCAGGATGCCGCCGACGATGAAGAGCACGTCTCCGGGGAGCCGGAGCCATTCGATGACCCTGACAACGGGGCTGAGGAAGAACTCGATCTGGCGCGAGTGCCAATAACCGTGGGTCACGCTATCGTTGAGCTGGAGCAATCCGAGGGGGAAGAGATTGACGAAGAGCATCCAGAGCAGGCCGATGTTCAGGCTCCAGAAGGAGATTTTCATGGCGCGCTCGCTGGCGGCATCGCGCGGGATGAAGTAGCGCGCGACGAACATGAAGAAGCCGATAGCCAGCATGCCATAAACGCCCATCATGGCGCCATGGCCGTGGTTGGCGGTGAAGGCGGTGCCGATTTCGTAGTAGCTTACCACCGGCAGATTGATCAGGAAACCGAACACGCCCGCGCCGAGGAAATTCCAGAAGCCCACGGCGATGAGGAACATGACGGCCCACTTGTGGGGGAACTGGGCGCTGTCGGCGCCGAGCAGGGATCTTTCTCCCGGGGGCGCGCCGAGTTTCATAAAGCGCCAGGCCTCGTAAGTGAGCAGGAGGAGGGGAATGACTTCCATGGCTGAGAAGAAGGCGCCGAGGGCCATGTGAATAGCTGGAACGCCGCTGAAATAAAGGTGGTGCATCGTGCCGATGACGCCGCCGATGGAATAGAGAATGATATCGAGGTAGATGATGGTCATGGCGACCGTTTTGCGGATGACCCCGAGCTGCACGAAGATGTAAGCCACCATGATGGTGGTGAATAACTCGAGGAAATCCTCCACCCAGAGATGGACGACCCAGAAGCGCCAGAAATCGACAACGGCGTAGGCATCGTGTTTCCAGAAGGCGATGCCGGCGGCATAGAACACCGGGATGCTGATTGCGCTGTAGAGGAACAGCCAGGGCATGTTACCCGGGTGTTCGCCAGCGAGGTGCACGCGCAGGCCGCGAATCAGGATGACGAGCCAGAGCACCATTCCCACGATGAGCAGGATTTGCCAGAGGCGGCCGAGATCGAGATATTCCCAACCCTGGGTGCCCAGCCAGAACCAGGGGCCGGAGAGTTTGATGTGGTCTTTGACGCCGGCGGCTTCGCCGATGAGGCTGCCGAACACGACGAGGACGAGCGCGCCGAAGAGAGCCAGCGCGAGCTTGTCCTGGTGGCGGGGTTCCCGGCGGGCGATCATCGGGGCGAGGAAGATGCCCATGGCCAGGAAACTTGCGGACACAAAGAACAGGGCAAGCTGCAGATGCCACATGCGGGAGATATTGTAAGGGAGCCATTCCGCGAGATTCAGACCGTAAAAGCCGGCGGGCTCGGCGTGGTAGTGGGCGTTGACGCCGCCGAGCAATCCCTGCAACAAAAAGAGAGCCGCGACGACCAGAAAATACCATGCCGTGGCGCGTTGCGAAGGGGTGAGGCGAACCGTTTCAGGCGGGCGGAACTGGAGTTCGCGGGTGTAGGCCTGGGAATCCTCCGAATGCCATCCGAGCCAGTGGTAGCGGCCGAATACAAACAGAATGATGCCCGCGCCGCCCAGCAGAGCCACGAGACTGAGGACGCTCCAGATCAGCGACTGGGCCGTGAGGAAATTGCCGGCGAGCGGTTCGGGCGGCCAATTGTTTGTGTAGGAATAAGAGGTTCCGGGGCGAGTGGCAGTGGTCACCCAAGCGGCCCAGGCGAAGTAAGCGGTGAGCGCGCGGATTTGTTCCGGATCCTTGATCTCGGGTCGTTGCAGGTGCTTTTGTGAATTGAGAGGTCCGAACCAATCCTGGTAAAAGGCGGTCATTCGCTTGAAGACTTCGGCCTGACCTTCGGAAAAGCGCAGCGTGCCTGTGGCTTGATCGTAGGTGTTGGCGCGCAATTCCTTTTGAATCCTCTCCCGGATGGCGGGCGTTGCCTCCGCGCCGGCCGAGTAGTGGCTGGCCATTTCCTCGACTGTAGCATGGAGGTATTGCGCGGTGAAGTCCGGCCCCAGGTACGCGCCGTGGCCGAAGACGCTGCCATGCTGCATGAGGCCGAATTTCTGGAACACATGCTGGCCTTTCATGATGTCCTCGCCGGTGAAGACCGTGGAGCCTCCTTCATCGACGACCAATTTGGGGATGGGCGGTTGATCGTGGTATGTGCGAATGGCGAGGTAGCCCAGGACAGCGAAGCCAACGATGAAGGTGAGCACCGCCACCTGAAGCCACGTCGAGGAGAGCAGCATTTTGTTTCTCGTCTGTTTCATAGTTTTCCTCCAGGCAGTCCGAGAGCCAGGCAAGCGGACGCCACCAGGTACTCTGGATGCGCATCAGGTATCCATTTCCCGCGGGCTGGTCAATAACAATGATTCGGCGGCGCGAACCAGCGCAAACGAGGCATTGGTCGGGCGGGCGGGCGCTTCGCGGGGGGCGGGTTACCGGGCCCGAAGGCGGAAGAACTGGAGGCTGTTTGTTGGACTTACAGCCACCTTCCACTGGCCCGCGTCAAGGGCAGGCGGGCTGGGGTTGGTTTCCCACCGGGCCGGAGGGGCAAGGCTGTCGGTCCAGAGCAACTCCCAATCCCCGATCGAGGCTGGCCAGGCGAACTGGAGTCCGGCGGCGGTCGAGGATGCGGAGAGGGTCGCGCTGGACGGTTCAAACACCGTAACGACAAAGCCCGTTGAAGCCGCTGCCATCCCATCGGTGGCTCTCAAAGTGATTTGTGAGGAGCCGATCTGACCTGGCGAAGGCGTTACTGTTACGGTCCGGTTTGCGCCGGAGCCTTCCAGTACGATTCCGGTGAGCGGTGCGAGCGCCAGGTTTGTTGATGAGTCTATCACCACAATGATGTTGGAGGGCGCGGTGAAGTCATCCGAAACAGAGAATGGGAGCGGTCCGGTGCTGCTGTTGATCGGGATGGTGCGGTTGTTGACCGGGGTGATCGCGGGCGGCAGGTTGATCTGCAGTTCAACCGTTGAGGCCAGGCCGTGAAGGGTGCTGACCCGCAGCAACGTTTTATCGGCGAGAAGGCCCGCGATGACCGCGTTTGTGGAGGGCGCCGCCAGGCGCCACTGACCGAGGAGTGTGAGCGTTACGTTCCTGACGGTACTCGTGTTATTGATGAGGTTCAAGGTGGGGTCCGCCAGGGATAACGAGAGATTGCCGCCGGAGAACTCGGTCATCACAAGGCACGGGGTGGACGCAGAAACGATAACACCCGCGTTGGTGGCCTGGCCAGCGAGCTCGTTGGCGCTGAAGAGAGCGTAGCCGATGCGTTCGGGGTTTTTCCAGCGCAGCACGTGCGCGGAATCGTCTTTTTGCAGCACTTCGTATGGCGTTGTGGCCGGGTTTGCGTAGCGGGTGGCCAGTTGCCACATGTCGGTGGTTGTTATGGCGGGAACGATGACATATTCGTAATCAACGCCGGCGGGTGCTGTTCCATGGTCGATCCACGCGGAGGCGAAGTTTGCGGTGCTGAAGGAACCTGAGCCGGTTTCGTCGGGTGAGGACTGGCTTGCGCGCGCAATGCGCAGCGAAGAACCGGGCCGCACGTAGTAGCCTGTGCCTGTGTGATCGAGGACCCAGCGGTTCACCGTTCCCGGGAGAGTGGTTGAGTGCGGGAACGTGGTGACACTGGCGCCGTTGATGACCGTGGGGCGTGTCGTGTTCGTGAGGACGGCCTGGAACAGAGTTGTGATGGTGGGGTGCGCGCTGTCGTTGTTTGTGATGCCGGAGCCGAGGCAGACGATCTGGTTGCTGAAGCAGAACCAGGATTTCTTCCAGGCGAACGTGCCGTTGTGGTTTGTGTAGCCGGTTTTCTGCACCTCGCGAAAGTTGCAGGCGTAGAGGCCGGAGTCGCCCTTAAAGGAGAGCGCACCTGAGAAGTTCAGCGCCGAACGGACGTCCTCGCGGCGTCCTTCGGATATCAGCATTTCCCACGGAAGCTGAATTGTCGTTGTGCCCGGGGGTTTGTTCCAGTCCCACCCGGTGAGAGAAAAGCCGCTGATCTCCTTTGCGCCGGGGTACCAGATCTCCGCAGCGCCGTAGCTCGTGTAGCGGCCGTACAGGTTCTCCAACGGGTAAATCTCGGATCCCCAGAAATTGGTGCCCATCCCCTTGATCGTGGCGACCCAGTTGGACTGCCGATAAATGCCAACGGGGCTGTAGTTGAACTGGTAAAAGCCTGTGGGATTTGGTTCGACCCCGTATGGCGTAAACAGGGAGTAGGGATACGAACCGCCAAACAGCCGGTTGTAGCTTCGGGCCACGACGGGGTCTGCGCTCATGCCAAGCACTTCCCCACCCAACTGTCCCAGCTTTTGCATCTGCGAATAGCTAAACGGGAGACTTACGCCGAAGGGATGCCGGCCCGAAAGGCTGTTTGCGTACTGTCCGGGTTTCGAGGAGGAGTCGCTTTTGTTGGACATGATCAGCATGGCCTGGTAGGCGCCCCGGAGGGTGATGTAGGCATTTGAATTCACCTGGAAGGACGTTCCCCGCAGCATGTGAAGGACATCCGCCAGCTCTGACAGCGAATACATGTAGGCGATGTAGTGCGTTCTGTGATGGAATGAGACCCCATCCACTTTGATGGCATCGTCCGTGCCATTCGAGTGCGTCAGGAACCGCTCCAGGTAACGTTTGAAACCCCTGAGGTATTGCACTGAAACAGCATCGTCAGGCGCCAGGAACAGGATCGCCCCGAGTTGTTGTCGTTGGGTGAGGTAAATATCGTCCACGTTATCCCCGGGCGGCGGGTTGGGCCGCCAGTAACGGCCCATCCGGTACATCCAGTGCAGCATCTGCCAGGCGCGGTCTTTAAAATCGGCGTCGTAGGCTCTCGCTGCGAGGATGAAACCCCGTGGGGCCTGGCGAAAATCGTAGCCCTCGGCTCCGCCGGCCTGGGCCTCGCCGCTGCCGGCGTCCATGCCCTGGTCCCACAGGTGCCGCAAGAGAAGCTTCATTTTGGCCGCGCTGTCCGCGTTGTTGCTCCAGTAAACACTTTCACCGAGGGTGTCCACCCAGCTCTCCAGGGGGTCTGTGTAAAGATGCGAGACCACGGCGCCCTTGATGCCGAAGGAGTTGCTGATGATGTGCATGTTCGTCCATGAAGTGTAAGCGGACCTGAGGGCGGAGGAAGAAGGGGCGGATGCGGCATTTACGGCCAGCCAGTTTGTGCGCAACAGCGACAAATCCGCCAGCTCGGCGGGTGTTGGTGTCGCGGCTGGAATATCCGGCAAATAAACGTAGCCCGCGTTGTAGTAGTCGCTGTTCGAGTAGGAGCCTGTGATCCCCTTGTTCGCGGCATCTTTGAAGCGTGTGAACCGGGGTCCCGCCCACGTGACGGCATCGAAAAAGAATTGGCCGACGCCGGCCACCGGCGCCAGGAGGCGCACCTGTTTGAAGTTCGAGCCTCCTCCCACCTTGATCATGTCATAACGAAAATTCCGAACGGCGCGCCTCCAACCCGTGAAGCCGAGGTCCACGTCGAAGGAGTATTGGAGCGCGTTTACGGCGTCGTAGAATTGCACGCGGAGCCGCTGGCCCGGCAGAGCGACCGGGCAATGCACCCAGAAATCACAGGTAGCTTTGGCGGAGTCGGTCACGTCCGCGGGCGCGATGCCGGGATCGGTAATCGTGAGGACGGCGTTGCTTGTCCAATCCCACTGCAAAGCCTGGCTCCCAAGTTTGTAGTGGTTTGTGGTTATCGAGAGCGAGGAACCCGCGGAGGACGTCCAGTTGGATGGAACGGAAGTTTCGAGGTCCTGCTGGGCGGCGGCTGTCAGCGCCAGGGCCGCCGCGCAAGAGCCTGCTGCGGCCCGCCAGGCGCCCAGCCTGTGCATGTGGGATAAGAGTGACATTGTAAAGCGCATTGACTTCGCAGGCGCTCATGATAATGCGCTACTTGGCCTGCAAAGGCGAGATCAGACTTGAGCTTCTGCGCTGGCGCCTATGTGTAAGGAAGAAAAAGCCGCAGTCGGTGGATGCCGCTGTTGACTGGCTGACGGTGTATCGTGGCGTGTGCCGGTGGTCAGTCCACCACCGGCTCCTATCGCCGGTCTGGACGCGGGGGGAATAGTGGGACCTTGTGGAAGTGGTCCCTACCAGCGGTGGTGAGGCCACCACCGCCCCGAAGAGAGGGAGGCGTAACGGTGGTGAGGCCACCACCGCCCCATTTCATGCGCAGGCTTTGCAACGGGATTTTAGTCGGTCCGGCCCGGAAAAAATAATTCCTAAGAAAAACCCTGCTGGTTCGTTATGTCTATAGGCAGGCCAAGCGGGCCTTGAAAGCAGACGTCGGCCATGAAAACACCAGAGCAAAAGCATGCGGAGTGGGTCCGGGGCGCCATACGGACATACGAAGGGCGGTTGGTGCGGTATGCGACCCAGATCACTGCCGATGCGGATCGTGCCCGGGACGTGGTGCAGGAGACTTTTATCCGGCTGTGCGACCAGAATCCCGAGCAACTGGACAGCCACCTTGCGGAATGGCTTTTTACCGTCTGCCGTCACCGGGCGCTGGATCTGTTGAAGAAGGAGGGACGATTGACGCCGCTGGACGAGGTGGAAATGAACACGCATGCGAGCATGGAACCCACGCCGGCGGCGCAGGCGCAACGGAGGGAGGAGCTTGGCCGCGCGGCGCACTGGATGGCTGGTCTGCCGGAGAACCAGCGGGAAGTGATGCGGCTGAAGTTTCAACACGGGTTGAGCTACAAAGAGATCAGCCACGTGACGAATCTGACGATCAGCAATGTTGGAGTGCTGATTCACACGGCCATAAGAACCCTGCGGGAACGGATGCGGCAGGAGGAAGGCGCCAGCCGGACGTGAGAAAGGAAGCAACCATGAAAGAGATTTTAGACGATCCGAGATTGACAGCATACGCGCTGGGTGAACTGGACGAGAGCGAACGAGCTGATGTGGAGGCTATCCTGGCCGAATCTCCCGAAGCGAGACAGTGGGTGGAGGAAGTGCGGCAAACAGCTCAACAAATGACCGGCGAGATGGCGCAGGAGCCGTGTCCCATGCTCACCAACGCACAACTGGATGCGATCGACGCGAAACTCGACCGGAGAGTGCGGGAGACGCAGTCGAGGGCGCCGGGAACGCGCCCGGCTTCCTGGTGGCCACGCTTGCGGCTGGTGGAGATTTTCGTTGTGGTGGGACTTCTGGCGATTATGGCTGCGATGTTTTTGCCGGCGCTGAGCAAGGCAAAGAGCAAGGCCAAGCGGGTGACTTCCAGGGCCCTGCTCAGGCAATTTGAAATCGAGCAGGAACTGGGGCGACAGGAGTTGGGAAAGAGAAATGACTTTTACCGCGTGGCGCCGATCCCCGGATTCAACACCGAATCGTACGCGCCGGTTGTGGAAAACGGGTTCGTGGAGGTTTTGGATCATCCGCTCTCGACCTTTTCCATAGATGTGGACACGGCGTCTTACGCGCTGGTGAGGCGGTTCCTGGGCGAGGGGGTGCTGCCACCCCGGGATGCGGTTCGGATCGAGGAAATGATCAATTACTTCAGCTACGATTATCCGCAGCCCGATGGGGATGATCCCTTCACGGTGAACGTGGAAATCGCCGGATGCCCGTGGAACACGGAGCACCGGCTGATGCGGGTGGGGCTGCAGGGGCGCGAAATTCGTGCGGGACAACGGCCGCAGTGCAACCTGGTATTCCTGATAGATGTCTCGGGCTCGATGCAACCGGCCAACAAACTGCCGCTGCTCAAGGAATCGCTGAAGCTGCTGGTGCGCGAGCTGTCGGCACAGGATCGCGTGGGGATCGTGGCCTACGCCGGAGGCGCCGGTGAAGTTCTTGAGCCGACTTCCGGAAGCCAGCAGCGCAAGATCCTGCGGGCGCTGGAAAACCTGCATGCGGGGGGCTCGACCCACGGCAGCGCGGGCATTCGAATGGCATACGACCTTGCATCCGAGAGTTACATTGAGGGCGGGGTGAACCGGGTGATTCTGTGCACCGATGGCGACTTCAATGTGGGTGTGACCAGCCCGGACGCGCTGCAGCAGTTGATTGGGAACAAGGCTGCCAGCGGCATCTTCCTGAGCGTGCTGGGTTTTGGGACGGGCAATTACAAGGACTCGACCGCCGAGATGCTGGCCGACAAAGGAAATGGAAACTATGCGTATATTGACACCCTTGATGAGGGGCGCAAGGTGCTGGTGGAGCAGATAAACGGGACCCTCATTACGATTGCGAAGGACGTGAAGCTGCAGATCGAGTTTAATCCAGCCCACGCAAGTGCATATCGCCTCATCGGCTACGAGAACCGGGTGTTGCGTAACGCGGATTTCAACAATGACAGGAAGGATGCCGGGGAGATCGGCGCCGGGCACACTGTGACGGCGCTGTATGAAATCGTGTCGCCCGGTAACGAGGCGGAGACGCCCGGTGTGGACGCGCTGAAGTATCAGAGATCCGCGTCGCGTCCGCGGGGAGGGCCAAGCGATGAACTCGCCACGATCAAGCTGCGGTATAAAGAGCCCGAAGGAACTGCGAGCAAGCTGCTGACCCTGCCAGTGCTGGACACCGGCGCGCGCTACAGCCGGGCATCGAAGGACTTCAAGTTTGCCTCGGCGGTGGCAGCGTTTGGAATGGTTTTGCGCGATTCACCGCACAAGGGAACGGCGACCCTCGACATGGCATCGGAACTGGCTGGGGAGAGTCTGGGCGCCGACGTCGGAGGATACCGGCGCGAGTTCCTGGGCCTTGTTGAGCAAGCCGCCCGGGCTTCGCGCCGGTAAACCTGCGCTGCGGCATCCCGCACCCTGGCTCCGGTCGTGCCGGATGAGTGTTGCTGCTCATTGCGCCGGGTTTGCCAGGAACTCAGCCAGCACCTCAAAAACGTCATTCACGGTCGAAACGCGTTCCCAGGTTTCCTCGGGAATTGCCAGGCTGAACCGTTCTTCAAGCGCGAGCGTGATTTCGACGAGAGTGAGCGAGTCGGCGCCGAGATCGTGCTGGAGTTTGGCATCCGGCAATAACTGGCCCTTTGGAACACCGAGTTCCTGAGCCAGAATGTCCATAACGGCTTTCGTGTCATTTTCGGACAGGTAATTGTTCATGGCACTCAGCTTAGCCCTCATTTCCAGACTTGATAGGTGGAATACTGCATTCTACATTACTATACAGTAATGTTTGAGAAGCTGTTTGCCGAGAGAGGTTTCTCGCTGGATCGCCTGCGTGCCTTGCTGGAAGTGGGCGTGGCTGGCAGCATTGCAAAGGCTGCCGGGGGCGACCCCGTCCGGCAGAGCCAGTACAGCCGCCAGATAAAAGAACTTGAGGAGTTCTTCCGCACGCGACTGGTTGAACGGCAGGGCAAAGGCACCCGGTTGACGGCGAGCGGACGGGAGTTGGCACGCATCTCACGTTTTTTTATGCTGGGCCTGTCGAATTTCAAACGGGGGTGTATTGCGGAAGAGCAGACGTTCGGTATTGGAGGCAGCGCGACATTCATGCGGCACTTTCTGATGCCGGCGCTCGCCGGGTCCTGTTCGCGTCAAGACGGGACAAGGTATGCCGGTGAAGTGGCTGCCGACGGGGAGATTGAGCGGCGGTTGCACGATTTGACCCTGGATTTTGGCATCGTCAGCCATGCGGAGCTAAGCCGGCCGCTGCAAACTGCGGTTCTGGGGCGTTGGAAACTGCAACTTTGGGTGCCTGGAGCTTTTCGACTCAGCCCGGCCAGGGTCCTTCAGGCGTTTGAACGGGGCTCCCTGCCGCTGGTGTTGGCCCGGGAGTTGGAGCCGTTCGGCATTGCCGCGACGACACGTTCGGGAGCGCGCCTGATATGCGACAGCTTTCTGGATTGCCTGGTGGCGCTGGAGGGCCAGACCGTTGCGGCGGTGATGCCGGCATTTCTGGAGCCAAAAAACCAGCGTTCGTATGTTCGAGTGGAACTGGCGAGAAGGGACAGCCCCGATATCGGCTATTTTCTGGCATGGAATCCACGGTTACTGCGACTGAACCCACATGCTGTGAGGAGGCGAGATTGGCTGGTAAAGACCCTCAAGTGTTCGGTCCCCGGGTCCGGGTGAAGTGACAGATTCAGGGGATGCGCCTGCCGCTTTGGTGGAACCTTGCCCGGTCTATTTCACTGTTCTCAGCACATTGTTTGAGATGCTATTGTTTGGCGCGTCATTCAACTGGAGGAGGCGTCCTGCCTGCCCAACGATCGTGTTGCCGAAGATTGTGTTGTTGTGGGGCGCGATGGTGCAGTTTTGAACTGCGCTGGCGAACCAGGGTTTGCCTGCCCATTTGCTGTCCGTGTGCACTGCATTCTTCTGATCCCCGACAAGGATGCCGGTCTTTGCGCAGTTTTCGACGAGGTTGCTGCTGATGAGGCAATCGTAAACCGGGAGGTATGACGCCGGATGTTTCAGGTCCGGCGTGCCGTAGTAGAGGCGAATGCCGGTGGCGCGGCAATTGCGGATTGTGTTTGCCGTGATGACATTGCCGTGGCCCGAGACGCGGATGCCGCCCGAACCTCCTTCGAAGTGATTCCCGGCGAGTGTATTGAAGTGGCCGTGGCGAATGACCAGTTCCCCGTTGTTGTCGCGGAACAGGTTGCTGCGGACGATATTGCCGCTGGCCTTGATGCTGATGATTTCGGCTTCGCCGTTGCAACGGAAGAAGTGGTTATTCTCGACGATTGTTTCCAGACGAATTTCGCTGTGGGGCCATGCCCGCTGGCCGATCTGAATCGTTTCGGCGCCATTGGCGCGAAGGGGCGGGATGTCTTTGAACACATTACCGGCGATCCTGTTTCGGACCGGTGCGCCGTTTTTCAGGGCGCGGTCGTCCACGACAACCATGACGGATTTGTAACGTGTGCCGGAGAAGGTGTTGCTTGCCACGAGGCAATCGTGTGCTCCATTGCGAAAAGTGATCAGCGCGGCTCCAGCCGGGAGTTTTGCATCTTGAAAGGAGCAGCCTTCGAGGGAGCTGCTGGCTGCGCCATCGAACACGACTGCCCCGCGGGTTCCGGAAGGCAGCACGCAGTTGCGAAAGGCGAGGCCTTCGACCTTCACAAAGCTGCCCCGGATGTCGATCGCAGGCGAACCGGTCAGGACCGTTTTCCCTTTTTTCCCGGCCCGCACGCGGACAGCCCTGGTTTTGTCGCCTTTGGCAGTGATGGCGATTTTCAGGTCCGGATAAGTGCCTTCGGCGAGCACGATGTCATCCCCGGGAACGGCGTGTCGCGCCGCATCCGCGACCTGTTTGGGAGTGGAGACATGAAATGTTTTGCCCACGACGTTGAATGAAAGGGCAAGAGCGGCGGCAACGACCAGGCATGCGGTTTTGATGGTCCTGAGGGATTCAGACGGAACAGGGGACTTGTGCACGGTGGGAGGATTGTGGGCGGTGGGTAAATCGTCCCTTTCGAGGGGCTTCATTCCGGTCATCATTGCGTCCCGGCCAGGTTGCAGCGCATCAATCTCGAGCCTGCGCCATAATATAGAACCAAATCCCTCGAGACGAAAAAGCCCTGGGCACGCCTGACAGAGGGGTCCCGCCCGACAATCCGGGCGGTGTTCGAGGACGGGTCGATGGCGAAAACAGCATCGTCGCCCAGGCCATAGATGAGGTTGCGAGGTCCGACCGGGTCGTCGCTCAGGCCGGGGAACCGAAGATTTTTCACTGGAAGCGTGCCCGTGAAAACCACCTTGCGCGCGGAGGGGTCGAAAACGTAAAAGCTGTCATTTGCCACACCGTAGATCATTCCGTTGGCAGCACGCACAACTGAGCCGTAGGATTTGGCGCCGCGGACCGGTTGCGCGCGGAACATTACTTTTTCTTTCGAGCAGTGCCACAAGAAGATGCAAGCCTCCTTTTCACTTGGAATCGCGCTGGAGCCGCCGGTCACGGAGGTTGAGCAGAGGATTTCTCCCGTTTCGGGAATGGAGACCAGATGGAAGAGACTCTGGTTAGTGATAAGGTTGGTCCAGACACGAGTGGTGAAGTCCCGGGGGTTGGCGCGGACCAGCGCCCCGCCCAGCCGGCCTTTGGAGGGCACGGTGCCGGTGTAAATCATCCCGTCCGGTCCTTGAATCACCTGCATGGGGCGCTCCTGCCCGTCGATGCTGGCGATGGGCCGGGGATTGTTTTTGCCGATGGGCAGACCGGGGTCATAAAGATCGAGGCTTGCCGGCATATAAGCGCTGAGGAGCAGTCCGCCGGGAGTGTTGAGGGTGTCATAAACCTGCACGGAAGCGGTCGAGATACGTCCGAGATTTGTGATCGTTCCGGAAGCTTTGTCGTAAGCGAAGGAAAAGGCCGGGAAAGCGGTGCCGCCATAAATTTTTCCGTCGCGCTCGCAACTGACGCTATAAACGATCCGGGGCGCGCCGGAGTAATCTGTTTGGAGTTGCCTCACTTTGCGGCTTTTCGAATCCAGCAGCCTGATCTGGCCGCCAGCGTCCAGCCCGGTGAGAGTCAAATTGCCGGCCTGCAGGGGCTTCCTGCCGCGCTCCGGCTTGACCGGACCGATCTCTATACGATCGGGGTAGCATCGGAAGGCGGCGCGTCCGGCCCGTCCGTAAACATTTCCATCCACGCCGATCCAGACCTGTGGGATGCCCTGGTCCATTGTGAGCTGCTCGGGGAGAATTTGCTTCTTTGCGCCTGTGATGGGATGGATCGCCCACAGTTCCCTGTGATGCAGGCCCACGGGGCAGTAGATTGTGCCGTCCGCTCCGGCCGCGGGGGAAAGGGCATAGCACTGGCGTTCGTCGGGAGAGAGGCGGCCGAAGCTGCGAATCCTGCCTGTGAGGGTGTCGCACTCGACCAGGCAGGTTCGTGGAAATGTGCCGACGTAGAACTCGCCTTTGGGCCCCACAGCGCTGCCGATCGAGTAGCTCGCCGGGCGCGCGGGGATTCCCAGGTCTGTGAGCTTTTCCGTTTTGAGATCGTATTTAACGAAATGTCCTGGATTGCCGGCGTAGGCGTAGATGTTGCCGTCAGCGCCCAGTGTCATTTGAACGTGTGCTTTTCCAAACTGCGTGAGATCCGCAGCCCGGGCTTTTCCGGTTTCAACACGAATGCCGATGATGCTTGTGTTGTCGTGGGCTTCGTGAACGCCCCAGGCCGTGTAACCGGGTCCGGCGGAACCTGTGACAAACTCCAGTGGCAGGGAAAAGACCCGGGCGGGCTCTCCCAGATCTACAAACTCCAACGGGGCCGCTTTGCCGCGAGAGACGGCGCCGGTTGCCACACAAAGGGCGCACAAAACCAAAAAAGAATAACGCATCATCAGTGTTTCCTGCGCGCCGCCAAAGCTCCGTGCTCCAAACAACGTTCGAAGGTTGCGTCCGGGTTGCGATGATCGCGCGCCGCGGATAGTAACACTCGCGCGCCGCATTGTATATTCTGAGATTGGCGTGGCGGGGGATCGGGGACGATGTGGCGCTGCCTTTGCCGGGGCTTTGGCGGGACGAGAGTCGTTTCTGCATGGGATGGGGCGTCATCCCTGAGGCAATCTTGCTTTTCAAAAGCGCCGGGGCGTGGCTTAATGGCGGCCCATGAGAGTTGTCGGCATTATTCCGGCCCGTTACGCCTCCACCCGCTTTCCGGGGAAGCCGCTTGCGCTGATCGCAGGCAAGCCGCTGCTGCAGCGGGTTGTCGAGCGTTGCGGCCTGGCAAAGACGCTTCGGGAAGTTATCGTGGCAACGGACGATTCGCGGATTTATGACCTTGCGGCGAAGTTCTGCCGTGTGGTGATGACGCGGGCGGACCATCCGAGCGGGTCGGACCGGATTGCGGAGGCTGCGCGCGGCATCGAGTGTGATGCCGTGGTGAACATCCAGGGGGATGAGCCGATGATAGATCCCGGGACGATTGATCTTGTGGCCGGGGCGCTGGAGCGTGCGGACATGTCCACCGCAGCCACGCCGATTACGCGGGCGGAGGATCTGGACAATCCGAACGTGGTGAAGGTGGTGGTGAGCGCATCCGGCAAGGCTTTATATTTTTCGAGGCGCACGATCCCTTACCTCCGGGATGCGGCGAATGCGGGGGCTGGCGAGCGGATGGCCGCGTTTCCTTTTTTGAAGCACCTGGGCATATACGGTTACCGGCGAGAGACGTTGTTGCGCCTGGTGGCGTTTCCGGTATCGGCGCTGGAGGCTGCCGAAAAACTGGAGCAGTTGAGGGCTCTGGAGAACGGGATAGGGATCGCGGTGGAGCGTGTGGCGCGGGAGAGTGTGGGGGTGGACACGCCGGAGGACGTGGCCCGGGTGGAACGTTTGCTGTCGTGACCTGATGAACCCGGAAGGCGTGGCGATGAAATACATTTTTGTAACAGGCGGTGTGGTCAGTTCCCTTGGCAAAGGGCTCACGGCGGCGTCTTTGGGCACCCTGTTGGAGCATCGCGGGCTCAAGGTGGCGCTGCAGAAGTTTGATCCGTACCTGAACGTTGATCCCGGCACGATGAGCCCGTATCAGCACGGGGAGGTATATGTGCTGGATGACGGCGCCGAGACGGACCTGGACCTGGGGCATTACGAGCGGTTCACGAGCTGCCAATTGTCGCGGTTGAACAACCTGACCAGCGGCCAGGTTTATCAGTCCGTCTTGAACAACGAGCGGGAGGGGAAATACCTGGGCAAGACCGTGCAGGTCATTCCCCACGTGACGGACGAGATCAAGCAGCGCATCCGCCTGCTTTCGGAGCGCTCGAAGGCGGATGTGATCATCACTGAGATTGGCGGGACCACGGGGGACATCGAGGGGCTGCCGTTTCTGGAGGCGATACGCGAGTTTGCCCTCGAGGTTGGCCCGTCCAACGCCCTGTTTGTGCATGTCACCTACGTGCCGTTCATCAAAGCCGCCGGCGAGCTGAAGACCAAGCCGACGCAGCAATCGGTGGCCAAACTGCGCGAGATCGGGATTGGCCCGCAGGTGCTGGTGTGCCGCTGTGAGCGTCCGCTGGACATGGATTTGCGCAAAAAGATTTCGATGTTTTGCAACGTGCCTTGCGAAGCGGTGGTCGAGGAGAAGGATGTGGACCACAGCATTTACGAGGTGCCGCTGATGCTGCAACGGGAGCGTGTGGATGAGATTGTTTGCGAGCGGTTGCGCCTGGACTGCGCGCCCGCCGACATGACGCACTGGCAGGAGACGCTGCGCAAGATTATTGCGCCGAAGAAGAAAGTGCGGATTGCCGTGGTGGGGAAGTATATCGAGCTGCAGGACGCCTATAAATCCGTGTATGAGGCGATCATTCACGGTGGCGCGGCCAATGATTGCGGTGTGGAAATCCAGCGGATTGACGCCGAGGAGATCGAGGTGCAGGGTGCGGCGTCCCTGCTGGGCAGCGTGGCCGGTGTGCTGGTACCCGGGGGATTTGGAGACCGGGGTGTTGAGGGCAAGATCCTGGCGGCGCAATACGCGCGTGAGAATTCAATCCCGTTTCTTGGGCTGTGCCTGGGGATGCAGATTGCGGCGATTGAGTTTGCGAGGAACGTTCTTGGTCTTGCCAGGGCGCACTCGGCGGAGTTTGCGCCCGAGACACCGGATCCGGTGATAGCGATGATGGACGAGCAGACCCGGGTCGTGCGCAAGGGCGGGACAATGCGGTTGGGCGCGCAGCCATGCCAGCTTAAGATGGGGACGCGGACTGCGGAGCTTTACGGCTCGTTTGTGATCAAGGAACGGCACCGGCACCGGTACGAGTTCAACAATTCCTACCGGGAGCGCTTCGAGAAGGCGGGGCTCGTGTTCAGCGGTTTGTCGCCGGAGGGCAAGCTGGTGGAAATCATCGAACTGGCGTCGCATCCGTTTTACATTGCCTGCCAGTTTCACCCGGAGTTTCAGAGCAAGCCGCACCAGCCGCATCCGCTGTTCCAGGGGTTTATCGCCGCCGCGCATGACGCTGCGGCGCGGGAGTGAGCCCTTTGCGGAACCGGGCGCATCGCTCATGACCTACGAAAGCGCAGTCCAGTATCTGTATGACCTTCGCTGGTTTGGCGCCAAGCTGGGCCTTGAGAACACGCATCGGCTTGCGGCGCTTGCCGGCAACCCGCAGGAGAGGCTGCGCTTCATTCACGTGGCCGGCACGAACGGCAAAGGATCCACCTGCGCGATGCTTGAGAGCATTTATCGTTGCGCGGGGCTGCAGGTCGGGCTGTTCACCTCGCCGCACCTGGTGCATTTCAGCGAGCGGATCCAGGTGAACCGCGAACCCATTCCGGAGCGGGACGTTGTGCGGCTGGTCGAGGGAATGAGACCGCTGGTCGAGCAGTTTGGGCGGGATCATCATCCGACGTTTTTTGAAGTGGCCACCGTAATGGCGCTGAGTTATTTCGCGGAGAAAGCGTGCGATGTGGTGGTGTGGGAGACCGGGCTGGGGGGACGGTTGGATGCGACGAACATCGTCCATCCGCTGGCGAGTGTGATTACCACCATTGAGTTTGATCACGAGAAATGGCTGGGAAGCACCCTGGCGAGCATCGCGTTGGAGAAGGCGGGGATCATCAAGCCTGGCGTGCCGGTGGTGACGGGGGTGGCGGATACGGAGCCTTTGGAGGTCATTCGGCAGACGGCCGCCACCAGGCAGTCCCCGCTGCACCTGGTCCCTTTGTCGGGGCCGGAACCGTCGCCGCTGGACGGCATTGAACTTCCATTGCATGGCGCACATCAAAGGGCGAATGCGCGTGTGGCGCTTCGAACCGTCGAGGTGCTGGGGTCGGCGCTGCCGGTCTCTCCGGATGCCGTGGTTCGAGGTTTTGAAAGCGTTTATTGGCCGGCGCGGCTGCAGCGGATTGTGCGCGAAAACGGCCAGGTGGTGGTGCTGGATGCCGCCCACAACCCCTCTGGCGCGGCGACGCTGGCCTCGGCCATCCGAGCGGAGTTTGCGGGAGCCAGGACGTGCTTCATTCTGGGAATTCTGCAGGACAAGAATTACCGGGAGATGTGCAAGCTGCTGGCGCCACTGGCGGGGCGGATTCTGATCGCCCCGGTGCATAGCGATCGGGCTGCGACAGGCGCGGAGCTTGCCGCGGCGTGCGCCGCCGCGAAGCCGGGCGTCAGCGTGCGAGAATGCCCGTCCCTGGCCGAGGCGCTGGCGGCGACCGCGCCGGATGAGACCGTTGTTATCGCCGGATCACTTTACCTGGCGGGGGAGGCGATGGAGATACTGGGAATTTCCAATGGGGGCAGGAAGCAGGAACGCGGGTTGAACGAGTACGGTCAATATCCAAAACACACTGCCCGCTGACGCGCAATGCGCCGGTTTGAGACGAGGCTGTGACGGGTCGAAACGAACGGTGTTGCCCTCCGCTTGTCGCCGCACTTGATCAGGCGCCAAGTGTTATTCCTGCTTCTTGAATGGCTCCATGCAAGCGCGCCAGGCCTTTATGGATTCCGCGAGGTGCTCGCGGGTGTCTCCGGTGATTCCGTAGCACTGCAGTCCGACCGGTCCTTTGTAACCCAGTCTGTGAAGGTCTTGCAGGAACTTGCAGGTGTCCAACGAGCCGCGCCCGAGGGGTTGGATGTATTTGGCCCACCCTTTTTCCTTGTCATATTCGTCCGCGCCGTTGATGGAGACCGCGCGCAACCAGGGCAGGGCAGCTTTCAGGCGCGAGGTGTAGTCGCGATCCGGGCTGACCCGCAGCCAATGACAAAGATTGAACATGACGCCTACATTCTTGCGATCGGCCTTCTTCGCTACCCGAACACAGTCTTCAATCCGCTCCATCCAGAAATCCGTGTGCGGGTACAGCAGCATCTCCGCCCCGGCGGGCTCGGCCAGGGAGGCAAGTTCGCGGATGATTTCGACAGCCCTGTCGTCCCCTGCAGGATCGGACGGTTTCATTCCGTTCATGAGCAGCAGGAATTGCACCTTCCGGCCGTTGAGCAGCGGCAGATACTCTTTGACCTTCCGATCATAGGCTTCCTTGTCCGGGGCGATGTTAACCGTGATCGTGATCTGGAAGAGCTTCAGCCCGGCGGCGTCGAGGGATTTTATCCGCTCCGGGAGTTTATCCATCCAAATGTGACCCACACCGGGATAGCCGAGTTCCTTGAGCATGGCGGCTTGCTCTTCGAAGCCGCGCTTTTTGCTGTCATGCCAGTCAATGCAGAAAGGGAAGAAGGCCGAGAACGGCTCTGTTTGATTTGCAGCCCGGCCCAGGAGTGCCGAGATGAGAAGCAGGGACAGTGCTGCGGCTTTTGTTTTCATATAGAGCGGGTGTTGGGCGGCGTGACCGAAGCCTGCCAATTTCGCGGACGTTCCTGGTGGCGTTTCACGGCCTCAGCAGCGAGGCGAACATCCTCAGCGATTTCGAAATCGAACATGCCTGCCAGGACGAAATCGGCGCCGTTCATGAAAGCGAACCGGAAGGCGTTTTGCGGCGGAATAGCACCGGCAGCCATCGTCTTGAAGGCGATCCAGGGTTTCTTCACCGTCTTCATGAAATCGGCGGTTTCGGTTGGATTGCTGCACCAGTAGCCCGGGAACTCGGAATACGGCCCTTTGATTTCGTCCGGCTTTGGCGCCGTGGGATAGCTGTGGTGATGGAAGGTTTTGATGTAGAAGTCGGCCTCCACGCCTTGCGCTTCGCAGGTCTTGATGACGTCGAGCGAATGCGCGCCCACACCGGAGGGCACGCCGAATTCCTTCGCGCACGCCACGGCTTTGGCTACCAGGTCGTGTTTGCCCTGGCCAATCAGCGAGTCGGAATGCACGCCCCAGACGTAGATGGCCTCGCAACCATCCTGGATCAATTCCTCGACCTGCTGGCGATACTTGATCACGTCCGGCTCGATGGCCGCTGTGGGACAAATGATCCACTGAATTTTACCACCACGCTCTTTGCGATAGCGGCGGAGGATCGACATCGGATGGGGCGGGTTGTGCATGGAGACCGTGTTGATCCCGTGGGCCTCGGCCAGTGCGAGAGTTTCCATGATCTTCTCGTCGGTGTTGTACTTGGCGGCGAGGCTATAGACGTATTTGAGATCGCGGCTGTGGGTGTAATGAGTGAGCAGGTTGCCACCGAGAATCAGGCGGCTGATCTCGAGCTTCCCGATTTTTCCTCTCGGCAGGTCTGTCGCGGGCGTGGCGGGAGGTGCTGCAGCCGGGGACTGCTGGCCGATGGCCGTGGTGGACATCAGAGCAACTGCCGATGAGGCGATGAGGCTGTCTTTAACGAAAGCACGGCGGGAGAGGCTCTTTTTCATAGACGCAATAGTGTTTTAGATGGCGGCATCTTGACCGTGCCCATGCGCGAAATCCAGATGTTTTTTGGGTGCGGGAGCTGGAAGAGAGTTGATTTGAAATAGAATGGCACGGAAAGCGAAGATGGAGCTTGGATGGATGGTTCAGGAGCCGGCTGCAGGGAGTTGGGGACACAACTTCCCTCTGGTGAACAGGAAGCCGCGCAGCTCACACCCGGCAGGAGTTTGCTTTATGAACGATACCCAAAACTGCGTTTACATGGAGGAGTGCAGGTCCAGAGATCCAGCCCCTGGCCATTACCGATTGACGGCGGGACGCGTGATTGGATATGACACCGAGTGCGGATCTCTCATTTGGCAATATGCGAAAAAGACAAACGGTCAACTGGTTCTATTCTGGTTCTGGAGTGTTGCTGGTCTGTGCGTGGGTGTATTTCGGGTGGGGAGGCGTGACGGGCAGCACCGGGGAACCGGCAGTCGCTCCGGTTGCCTCCGCCGGCGCCGTGAAGGTTTCACACGAACCCGCACGACTGCCAATCCACATGGACGGACAGTTGACCGAGCCTGCGTGGAACAAAGCCCGGAAGGAAGCCGGATTCGTTTACCCGTGGTCAAAGCGGACTCCTCCGGCGACTGAGTTTCGGGCTCTTGTTGACAGCGAGCGTCTGTGGTTTGCGTTCGACGTTGAGGACGCGGATGTGGTGATGGCAGAGGAGTTTTCCGGCGAATTGAATCTCGACCTCGAGGATCGGGTGGAGATCTTCTTTGCGCGGGACGCTGCGCTTGACCGGTATTTCTGCATAGAAATTGATCCTCTTGGGCGCGTGCATGACTACGCGGGCCGTTCTTATCGGAAGTTTGATGATAATTGGAATTGTGCGGGGCTTCGCGCCGCGGGAAGGATTTCCACGCGCGGCTATACCGTGGAGGCTTCAATTCCGCTGGAGAGCCTCAGCGAGTTGCTGGGTCGTCGGATTTCGCCGGGAGCAAGCTTGCGGGTGGGCCTGTTTCGCGCCGAGTTCGGGAAGGGTGCGCTCGGGAATGCCGACGACAACTGGATGAGCCGGGTTAAGCCGAACACGGCCAGCCCGGACTTTCACGTTCCCTCCGCTTTTGCCGACTGGCGCTTGCCGGATGCTGAGCCGGCGGGGTCGGAGGTGTTCCGAACGCGCGGCGTTGTGCTGGTGCCTGAGGATCTGTCGGCAACGGATTGGCCGAAGCGTGCGGCACGGGCCGGGCTGACGACGATTGCATTGCATCACAGCACTTCGACCGGGAACGTGGCCAGCTTCATCGAGTCACCTCGCGGGCAGCAGTTTTTGCGCGAATGCGCGCGGCTCGGCCTGCATGTGGAGTACGAATTGCACGCCATGCGGGATTTGCTTCCGCGAGATTTATTTGACCGTCATCCTGAATGGTTCCGGATGGACGAGCAGGGAAAGCGGGTGCCGGATGCGAATCTTTGTGTCACCTCGAAGCCCGCCCTCGAAATCGTGGCCACAAATGCCGTGCGGCTGGCGCGGCGTCTGCCGCCGACCACAAGCCGCTATTTCTTCTGGGGCGATGATGGGTTGCCGTGGTGCCGCTGCCCGGGTTGTCGTGAGTTTTCCGACTCGGACCAGGCGCTGCTGCTGGAAAATCGGATTGTTGGGGAACTGCGGAAGCTCGACCCGGGCGCGGAGCTGGCACATTTGGCATACGCCAATACGCTTGCGCCGCCTGCAAAAGTGAAGCCAGCGCCGGGGGTGTTTCTGGAATTTGCGCCGATTTACCGTCGGTACGACGTGCCCTACGCCCGGCAAACAGGGCCGGAGGCGAAGGATGCATTATCCGCGTTGGACGCGAACCTGGCCGTATTTCCACGGGCAACAGCGCAGGCGCTGGAATACTGGCTGGACGTCTCTCGTTTTTCAAAATGGAAGCGTCCGGCGACTGAATTGCCCTGGGACGAGCGTGTTCTCGTGGACGATGCGGAGACCTACGCGAAGATGGGGATCCGGCACGTCACGACGTTCGCGGTGTGGATTGACGCAGATTACCTGGAGCGGTTTGGCGAGCCGGTTGCGATCAGGCAATACGGGGCTGCGCTGCGCAGGAACAGGTGAGATCGCTGACAGGGCGCATCGACAACCGGGCGGCAGAACCACGGGAAGGCCGGTTTGCAGGATGATTTGAAGACGCTTTGGATGGGGTGTGATGTCGGATTTGACCTGCATGACCTTTGAGGTCCGGCAATTCTTTCAGAGTTGCTGCATGTGTCCGACGCGCCAGCCGGGAGACCGTGTTGCTGTGCTTTGGTCCGGCGCCAGCGGTTTTTGCCGAGTCGTTACCTGAGATTCTCCGGTTCCGGGCAGTGTAAGGGAGCGGATTCTGCTGTCGCGTTGCGGCACATGTATGTTAAAGACGAGCCTTGAGCGGCGGACAGGAGCCGTGAATATATGCGATATCGAGCCATAGATCCGGACATGTTTATTGATCACCGGGCGAAGCTGGCGGGTTTGCTTTTGCCGAACTCGATGGCGGTGCTGAACGCGAACGACATCCTGCCGACCAGCGCGGACGGAACATTGCCATTCAAGCAGAGCTCTGATTTGTTTTACCTTTCCGGTGTGGACCAGGAGGAGACCATTTTGCTGATCTATCCCGGGGCATTTGACGACACGATGCGGGAGATCCTTTTTGTTCGAGAAACGAACGAGCGAGTGGCCACGTGGGAGGGGCACAAGCTTACCAAAGAAGAGGCCCGGGCGGTGTCGGGAATTCAACGCGTGGAGTGGCTTTCGGCGTTTCCGGGGCTTTTCCACCGGCTGATGTGCGAGTGCTCCCACGTTTACCTGAACACGAACGAACATTCCAGGGCGGTGATCGAGGTCCAGACCCGGGATGCGCGTTTCATCGACGGAGTGCGGTCGAAATACCCGTTGCACAGCTACCAGCGGGTTGCGCCGCTGCTGCACCGGCTGCGGGCGGTGAAGTGCGGGCGGGAGCTGGAGTTGCTGCGCGAGGCGTGCGCGATCACGCGGGACGGATTCACGAGGGTGTGCCGGATGGTGAAGCCGGGCGTGAACGAGATGGAGATCGAGGCGGAGTTTGCGCATGAATTCATCCGGCGCGGCGGACAGTTTGCCTACAGCCCGATTATTGCGAGCGGGGCCAATTCATGCGTATTGCACTATGTGCAAAACGACCGGGTGTGCCGGAGAGGCGAGGTGCTTCTGCTGGATGTGGCGGCCAGCTATGCCAACTACAATGCGGACCTCACGAGGAGCATCCCGGTGAGCGGGCGGTTCAGCCGGCGGCAGCGGCAGGTTTACAATGCTGTGCTGCGGGTGTTTCGCGGGGCGTGCAAGGCGGCCAGGCCCGGAAAGCTGCATCGAGACTGGCAGAGGGACTGTGAGAGGCTGATGGAGGAGGAGTTGCTCGGCCTGGGGCTTCTCAGGCGCGCGGATATCCGCAAACAGGATCCCGCGGCTCCGGCGCTGAAAAAGTATTTCATGCACGGCATTGGGCATCCGCTGGGACTGGATGTGCATGATGTGAGTGTCGCCAGTGAGCCGTTCCGGGCGGGGTGGGTGCTGACAGTGGAGCCGGGGATTTACATTCGCGAGGAAGGTTTGGGGATCCGGATCGAGAATGACATCGTTTTGGGAGAGCAGGGCAACACAGACCTGATGGAGGACGTGCCGATTGAGGCGGAGGAAATAGAGGCTTTGATGCGGAAGTAGCCGGCGTTTCGCCCAGGCGAAGCACGTGAAGTCCTTGGATTGGCTGTGGCGGCAGCCACGCGGGATGATGTATCAGGACTTGACCTTCTGTTGGCCATTCTTTATACCCGCCCGCATGAGCTTGTGGCGAGCGTTGATACTTCTTTTGATCTGCCTGGGACAAACAGCCTTTGCCGACATCATCTGCCAATGGAATTTCAACAGTTCAGAGCCCGATGGAGACACTGCCACAGGCACGCTGAGTCCCGCTGTTGGGGTCGGCACAGCCGGTTTGATCGGCGGCGTCATCGGGAGCTTCACATCCGGGGCCACGCCGGATCCGGCGACGAGTGATGACAGCGCCTGGAGCACCAGGGATTACGCATGGACGACCTACTCGAACCGGACTGCGGGTGTCCAATTCATGGCGAGCACGGCCGGATTTGAGGAAATCAAGGTCTCGTGGGCGCAGATGAACAGCACCACGGCGAGCCGCTACATGCGCCTTCAATACACGCTGGATGGGACCACCTTCCTGGATTTTGCGGTGATTGGCGTGATGAAGGAGAACTCGTACACGAATTTCAACTACGATCTCAGCGCGATCGCGGGAGCGACTAACAATCCGCTGTTCGGGATTCGGCTGCTGGCAGAGTTTGAGAGCACCGCCGTGGGTGGAATGGAGGGGTACGTGGCGACGGGTCATGCGAACTATGATCCCGATGGCACGATTAAACTCGATATGGTGACCATTTCCGGCAAGACCATCGGAGATAACAACACCTCGCCCTACATTATCGGCTCGGTGCCTGACCAGGTGCTGCCGGCGAATGGCGTGTCGATGGCGCTGCCATTCTCCGTGCTGGATGCTGAAGATCCGGCCACGAACCTGGTGGTGAGGCCCACGAGTTCGAATCCGGCGGTGCTGCCGTTGGACAACATTACCGTTGGGGGTTTGGGGGCCAACCGGACGGTGACGGTTGGTGCGGCGGGAGTTACGGGGTCGTCGATGGTATCCTTGTGGGTTGTCGATACCGGCGGGAAATCCAATTCCTTGAGTTTCAACGTCACCTGCCTTCCGGCGAACAGCTCGCCGGTGATATCCGGCCTTGTTCGTGTGAACATGCTTGCGGGAGGGTTGGCGGGGCCGATCCCCTTTGGCGTGCATGACGCGGAAACGCCGGCTGCGGATCTGCAGGTGAGCGCCAGCGCCGCGAATTCCCTGCTCGTGCCGGAGAGTGGCGTGGTCCTTGGCGGCACAGGGACCAACCGCACCATGACCATCAGCCCTGTGCCGGGAAGGAGCGGCGTGACGCCAATTACCGTCTCGGTTTCCGATGGCGAGAACGTGACGTCCGCATTCTTTCCGCTCATGGTTTCGCCTTCGCCGGGCCTGATTTTTTTCGAGCCGTTTGATTACCCGCAAGGGCCTGTGACGACGAATTCAGCGCTACTGTGGAGCCGCAGGTCCGGCACGTATGGTGACTGTGTGGTGAGCAATGCAATGCTGCGGTTGTCGCAGAATTGTTCGGAGGACATTGCCGCGCAGCTTATCGGGGCGCCGTATGATCCGGGAACGGGGGTGGTTCTTTATGTGAGTTTCAAGGTGCAGGCTCTGGCTTTGCCGAAAGTTCTGCCGGCCACGTTTGCGCATTTTGTGGTGGGGAACACTTTGGTGGGGAAGATATCGGCGGGCACGACCAACGCGGTGGAGGGCACGTACCGGCTGTTTGTGGGCAACGGTCCTGACGAGACGCCCGTGACATTTCCGATGAGCATGAACCTCAAGATCTCCTACCAGGTGGTGGTGAAATACGAGGTGGACACTGCGCGGACGACACTCTGGGTGGATCCGGCTAACGAGGGTGCTTTTCACGTCACCGCCACGGATGAGGCGGATCCCGGGCGAATCAGCTCATTTTGCTTCCGGCAGCACGACGGGATTGGCGCCGGGCTGATGATAGACGACTTGAGGGCGGGGTTGAGTTTTGCTGCCGTGACGGACCCTGGCGCAGCGCCTTTCCTGGGTTGCGATCGAGTGTCCGGTGGTATCCGGCTTTCCTGGGATAATCCATCGCACAAACTTCAGAGTTCGCCGGCGGTGTCCGGGCCGTACACGAATGTGACCGGCGCATCGAGTCCGTGGGACGTTTCCGCCGATGCCCCGGCGGCTTTCTTCAGGCTGAGAGCTGATTAGCTGCGCGGTGGAAGGGCCTGAGCGGTTGCCAGGACAGCGCGGGACCCGTTGAGCATTAACCAACCTCTCGTTGTTTCCGAAACCGTGGGATGTGTGGCAACGTGGCCCAGAATAGAACGGATGCTCGGTCGCGTGAGCTCAAGAGGTGGATTCTTGCGTGCGCAGTCCCGGATGGTTTCTCCACGAGACGTGCTTCTGCGTGTATTCCTGCGTCATTTCCGGCAAGCGGCATTTGTCGCAGACCGAGTTGGAGTGGTCGCAGAAGTCGCGAACGATTTGCATCAGGCCCTGTTGTGACGAGGCGGTGGCAAACAGTTTTCTTGAGGCGACCCCAAACAGCCGCTGTCTCGCCAGCTTGAGGACGGAGTTGTCCTCCGCAGCGGGCCATTCGAAATATCGCCGTCGGATGGTGTCCAACAGCTTCTGATTCCTGCCTTCGGCGGCACGAACCGCCAGCCAGGGGAGCACGACGTTGATGGCGATATCCGTGACGCGAGTGTGGCCGAGCAAGGGCTGGGGCCGGGCCATTCGCGCGGAGCGGAAGGTCCAGTGCCAGGACCAGAAGTCGTCATCGGGCGCTTGCAGAATGGAGGCGAGAGATGCGGGGAGGCTGGTTTTGGGGATTTCAGCCGCGCACCACTGCTCCAGGTTTTTGGGCAGGGCGGGCCGGGAGCACCAATGAGCTGCCAGCGCCAGGCGTCGCTGGGGATGGTTGGCCGGCCTGAGCCCGTGTAGTCTCCAGGCTTCGCGTGGCAGAATGCAGTCTGCAAACTGGTCTCTCTCGCGCCACCAGCTATCCCAAAGGCTCCTGGCAAATGGCATCTCGGTTCGGCCGGGTCGGAAATCCGAGGGGAGCATGCCACTGATGCCGAGCAGCCGGGCCTGGAATTCGACCGGATTGTTGTTGGTGGAGGCGATCCATCGCGGACGCAGTTCGGCGATGCGCTGCATTGGCCATGCGTTGTGCTTATAACCCAGGGCGCGAAACAGTCCTTCCCACAACCCCTGTTCCCAACCGGCCTGTCGTGCGCGCGCGGCGAACCAGTTCCCCTTGGAGGCCAGGCGGACTTCTGCTGCTTCGAGTAGTAGCACGCGCACCGTTCCCTGATCCATTTGAGCGAGGGGCGCGCAGCACTTGCCGCGCAGCTCGGCGGGGAGTTCCCGTGTGCCCTCGGCGTTGAGCCAGAGGCTCAGTTCGCCGGGCGGGCTGTCGAGCACCGGTTTCAACGGCAACTGCGGCAAGTCTTCCGTAAAGGCGCCGTCGGTTTGCCAAACCACGTGGAGAATGACGGTCTTGAACGCGGGATTTTTGTAATGTCCGTGAGCGCGCCAGCCGGAGGGCCGGAGATCAATCTCGATGTCCCCCTGCATGAGCGGGCCGTCAGCGATCTGGATGAGCGCTTGGCGAAAGTCCGGCCCACCTTCGAGGTTCCAGAACCCCGGGTGGAGGACGTTGACCCGCCGTCCGTCGGCGGTTTTCAGTTCGTCGCGTTTGAGCCTTTGATGCTGCCAGATGGCCTGGAGGAGGCGTTCGGGCGGCGAGTCCGTGATTTCGCGAAGCGCGCGGCCAAGGCCGGAGCGCATGCGCAGCTCGTGATAAAGGTTGTGCGGAGCAGGCAGCACAGGGGTGAAAGTAAATTTACCCGACAAAAACGAAAGCGAATTATTTCTGCGGTTTTACTGGCGGGGCAGAGCGGTCGTCGCGTGCGCCCTCCGCCGGGGTGCGGGCACGGACGTGGAGCGGTTTTCGCGTGGGTTCGCTTAGTTCTTGTGAGAGGTGTTCCGTCTTGCTACATCTTTGGCGGGTCGCCAAATGAACAAAGCCCTGGTCGTAACCCCAACTTACAACGAGAGGGAGAATCTGCCCCTTCTTGTGAAACGCCTGCGCGCGCTTCCGACGCCGGTGGACCTGCTTGTTGTGGATGACAACTCGCCGGACGGCACGGGCAAGCTGGCCGATGAAATGGCGGTCCAGGATCCCTTTATCCACGTGCTGCACCGTACGGAGAAGGCCGGGTTGGGCCGGGCCTACATTGCGGGCTTTCAGTGGGCGCTGGAGAGGGATTACGAGTTTATTTTCGAGCTGGACGGAGACATGTCGCACAATCCCGATGATGTGCCGATGTTCCTGCAGGCGGCGCAGGGGGCGGACCTGGTGATTGGCTCGCGCTATATGAACGGGATACGCATCATTAACTGGCCGCTGAGCCGGTTGATGTTGAGCAAATTTGCGGCGAAATACGTTCAAATCGTCACGGGCATGCCGATGACGGATCCCACGGGCGGCTACAAGTGCTTCCGGCGGCATTCGCTGCAGGCGATCGGGCTGAAAAACATCAACTCCAACGGTTACAGCTTTCAAATTGAGATGACCCATCGGCTGTGGCGGCAGGGATACAAGATTGTGGAGGTGCCGATCATATTCACCGATCGGATGCAGGGTCATTCCAAGATGTCCGGACACATTATTCGCGAGGCATTTTTCATGGTCTGGCGCTTGTGGATGCAGAACGGGATGCGCCGCAAACCCCGTTCTAAGCGTGCGCGTTAGCGGGCGCGAGAGGCGGGATGCGGTGAAGATTGGGGACGGTGCCTCTTTCGTGATCGGCCCTTGTTTGAGCTTCGATTTCCACTGTGTTTGCTTTACGTGCGCTATCGGGTAATTTAATCATCAGCGGGAATCATGCGTCGCCTGGCACAATTACTTGCCGTTGCTGTCTTACTGGCTCCTTTGATGCGAGCCGTGGGCGTGTCGGGGGTCCCGGAGATCATTCCTCTTCCGCAGCAAATAACCCTGGGGACGGGGCAGTTTACCCTATGCGAGGCGCAAAGTGCGCCGGTGGCGGCTTCTGTGCGGATTCTGGCGGATGCGGCATCACGGCAGAATGCGGAGTATCTTGCGACGGCGTTGTTTCGTTCCACCGGGCGCCGATTTCGTATTGATTCCACGGATGGTGTCGCGGCGGCGCCGGGAACGATTCTGCTGACGACGAACGCTTCGATGCAGAGTCTTGGGGGGGAAGGTTACGAGCTCACCGTGGACACGAATTCGGTGGTGGTCCGCGCGCCCGGGCAGGCGGGAGTTTTTTACGGGATTCAAACCATTCTGCAACTGCTGCCGCCGGAGATATACTCGCCGCGGCCCGGAGCGGGTGTGTCCTGGACCATGCCATGCCTTTACATCAAAGACAGTCCGAGGTTTGCCTGGCGCGGCTGGATGCTGGACAGCGTGCGGCATTTTTTCACGGTGGACGAAGTCAAGCGGTTCATTGATTCCATGGCCATGCACAAGCTCAACGTGTTTCACTGGCACCTGGACGACGATTCCGGGTGGCGGCTGGAGATTAAGAAGTGGCCGCTTCTGACGGAGGTGGGCGGGTGGCGGACGGACATGATGTTTGGTCTGAACCCGCGTGCTTCAATGGCATGGCGCGAGGACGGGATGTATGGGGGTTTCTACACACAGGCTGAAGCGCGCGAGATTGTGGAATACGCGGCGCAGCGGCACATCATGGTGGTGCCGGAGATTGAAATGCCCGGACACTCGTCGTCGGCCCTGGCGGCCTACCCGCAATTTGCGTGTGGATGCGCGAGTTGCTACAACGGTCCTTACAGCCTGAACGTGACCAGTTACGTGGGAGGTGTTTTCTGCATCGCCAGGCCCGAGACGTTGGAGTTTTTGAAGGATGTGCTGACCGAGGTGATGGATGTTTTTCCCGGACCTTACATTCATATCGGAGGGGACGAAGTCAGATTCAACAACTGGCAAAACCATTCGCTGGATCAGCAGCGGACCAACGAATTGGGCATTTCATCCATGCAGGTTTACCAGGGGCATTTTACGCAACAGATTGCGGATTGGGTGAAGAGCCAGGGGCGGGTGATGATGGGCTGGAGCGAGATTATGAACGGGGGCCTGGTGACAAACGCGGCGCTGATGGACTGGAAGAACGGCGCGGACAGTCGCGCGATGCAAGCGGCGACGAACCGCCAGCCTGTGGTGATGTGCCCGAGCGCAACGCTATACATAAACAAATATGAGACAGGGACGGGCAGCTACGGCGAGGGGGTGATCTGGTCCAACGAGCCGCCGGCGCAGCCCGGGCTGGTGACCTTGCCGGCGGTTTATGCTTTCGAGCCCATTCCGTCAGGGCTGCCGCCGGCATTCACGAATTACATTCTTGGCGCGCAGGGCAATTCCTGGACGGAATTCATCCCGTCCCTGCAAAACATGGAGTTCAGGATCTACCCCCGCCTGAGCGCCATTGCGGAGGTGAGCTGGACGCAGCCCTCACTGAAGAACTGGACGGGGTTCACCAACCGTCTGACAACGCACAAACAGCGGTTGGAATGTGCGGGAATAAACTTCAATCCAAGCCAGACGCCGCCGCAGTTGGGGGCGTGGAACAGTTCGATGGTGTCCACCACCTACCAGGTGGTTGAGTGGGATGTGACGACCGGGATAACGGACGCGGGCGAAGTGGATGTAAGTTTCTGTTACAAGAGCGGCGCCAACGGATTGGACATCGCGTGGGCTGCCCTGGTTGAAAACGGTGTGGAAGTGGACCGGGACACACACGCGGGTTGGACGGGTTATACCCCGAAAGCGGCTGTGTATGTGCTGCGGTTGCGGGCCTATCGGCCCGGCGCCGTTTACACCTTGAGAGCGTCCGCGGCGAGCCGTGGTGGGACCAACTCAAACGGAATCATTTATCGAACCAGGTGGAACTGACGTGAAGACCTATCGCATCCATTTGACACTGGCCTGTGCCGTCGCGCTGGTTGCGGGAGCGATGGCTCAGCCGGTCACTACGTACACCTTGGCCGGACGGCCGACTGCGGGCGCCTCTGACGGGTTCCGGCACAAAGCGCAGTTTCACTGTCCTGGCGGTATGGCAGTGGATCCGGCGGGGAATTTATACGTGGCGGACACGGGAAACTCCGTGATCCGGAAGATCGATGTGGCGGGTGCCGTAACGACCCTGGCCGGGCAGCCAGGTGAAGCCGGAAGTTTGGACGGATTGGGCACAAACGCACAGTTCAACGTGCCACAAGGCATTGCTTGCGATGTCCTCAGCGGCGACCTTTATGTGGCGGACACTGGCAATCACACCATCCGCAGGATCACGCCCTTCGGGCTCGTCAGCACCGTGGCGGGCGCGCCCGGCCAGCCGAACAGCCTGGATGGGCCGTGTGCCGAAGCCAGGTTCAATCATCCCGAGGCGCTGGCCGCGGACGCCTCCGGGAACCTTTACGTGGCTGACACATGGAACCATGTGATCCGCAAACTGACTCCGGCTGGATCCGTGACAACCATCGCCGGCCTGGCGGGGAATGCGGGGGCTGCAGACGGGGTGGGGCAAAAAGCGCGGTTCAATCGTCCGGCGGGTGTGGCGGTGGATCCTGTGGGCAATGTTTATGTGGCTGATTTTATGAATCACACAATCCGGAGAATAACACCTGCAGGGGAGGTGGGCACGATTGCGGGTGCGTCCGGACTTTGGGGGAGCCGGGACGGTGCAGGTCCCGAGTGCCGGTTTTACCATCCGCAGGGAGTCGCGGTTGCGGGAGCTAATGAGTTGGTCGTGCTGGATTCCGGGAATCACACACTGCGCAGGGTCTTGATAACCGGCACAACGGGTGTGACCGAGACAATGGCGGGCGCAGCGGGTGTGGCGGCGCCATACGATGGTACGGGAGCGGGTGCGCAGTTCTTTTTTCCGGCGGGAGTTGCGGCGGGCAGTTCGGGTTTGGTGTACATAGCCGATTCGGGGAACAACTCGGTGCGCACGGACCGGGTTGTGCCGCCCTGGCTGGAGCAGAGCGAGGTTTCGGGCCAGCTCACGCTGAGGTGGCCCGTGTCATTCCTCAATTTTGACCTCGAGACGGCGACGGTGCTTGCGCCGGGTTCCTGGAGCGCGGTGCAACTGCCGGTGGAGATACAGGGAGATTATCTCGAGATCCGCACGAATCTCGCCCACGTGAAGGCCTTTTACCGGCTCCGGCAGCGGTGAAGCATTTTTGCGCGCGGAGAAGGGGCGGAGGATGTGAAAGTCCTTCCGGCTGCGGATAAGGCAAGGGGCCAGAAGAACTGAGCGGTGCGAGCGGCGCTTTCGGTGGGGGTTCCGCTGGGGCCGGGAATCGCGGCTGTTGCGTCAAACGTTCCGCGGTTCCGCCAAATGAAGTGCGCCAATCGGTACTGCATTCTCTTTAAGTCCGGCCAGGCGGATGAGCGGACCGGGTTTGAAGACGTCCATGATGTCATGCGGGAGCGCGGCTTCGACTGCGGCGCGCAGCGGATCACCTATGTTGGAGAGGCCGCCGCCAATAATGATCACTTGCGGATGCAGAAGGTGCGTGACGTGTGAGAGGGCAAACGCCAGCGTCTGAGAGGTTTCACGAAGAATGCGTTCCGCGGCGGGATCCTTTGCGGCGAGAGCTTTCGACAACATGGAGGCTTCACCGGCCTGCATTCCCCGAGTGAGGTTCCACAGGGCGCCCTGACGCTCAGACTCCGGCAGATTGCGAATCGCACGGTCCACCGCCCATCCGGAGCAGGCGGATTCCACGATTGTGCCGGACCGGTCCAGGCGCAGGTGTCCGATTTCGCACTCGCCTGGAGTTGCCCCGTGGTAAATCTTTCCATCCAGGACCATGCCGCCGCCCACGCCGCTGCCAAGCGTTACGTAAAACACCGATGCAAAGCCCCGGCCGGCGCCGGAAAGAGCCTCGCCCAGCGCGGCGACATTTGCGTCGTTGTCCACGACCACCCGGGCCCCGGTGAGAGATCTTAGCCAGGTGGAGAGTTCGAAGCCGCTCCATCCCTCGACCTGGTGGGACCGGGCGACAACGCCGGTGCGCCAATCGACAGGTCCGCCGAAGCCCACGCCTATGGATTTGATGCTGGTTTGGGTGCGGAGTTTGAACAAATGGCTCTCGATATTGCCGCGAATGCCTTCGGCGCCAGAGGCAGGATCGACGGCGAATCTTTGCTGGCGGGTGATTTTGCCGCCGGCCTCGCCGCAGACGATCTGCAGCTTCGTGCCACCGATTTCGATCCCCAGGATTGGAGAATCCATTTTGGGGATTATTCCGGTTCCGCGGCGGTGCCTGCCGGGCGGACTCCGGCGCCGTTTCTGCGGGCCAGGTTGTCTCCGAGTTGGGCGCGTGCCCTTTCCGCTTCCGCGAGCAAGCGTTTCATGATAGCCGGGTATTTCGAGGACACCTCGATGGATTCTGACATGTCGGTTCCCAACTTGTATAGTTCCGGCTGTGTGACCTCATTTTGGTCGTAATTGACGGGTTTTCCGCCGGCGCCGCCCGGGCGGCCATTCAGAGTCCTGTACTTGTGGGGCAGGACGAGTTTCCATTGTCCGTCCCCGGAAATAACGGCTTGCAGTTGGTTGTTTGCGTAATAGATCCAGTAACTGGAATGGGGGTTTGGGGCTTTGCGCTGGCCGGAGATAATGGGCCAAACGTTCTTTCCGTCAATGGGGTGCTTTGGCAGCCGGGCGCCGATAAGGTTTGCTATGGTGGGGAAGAGGTCAATGGTCATGAGCATCCGGCTGGATTCTTTGCCGGCGGGGATTCTTCCCGGCCACCGCATGATGCAGGGCACGCGGATGCCGCCGTCCCAGGAAGTTCCCTTGCCTTCGCGCAAGGGCAGGGCGGTGCCGGCGTGATCACCGTAGTTAAGCCAGGGACCGTTGTCCGAAGTGAAGATGACCCATGTGTTCTTCTCAATTCCGGCCTGTTCCAGCGCTTTCAAGACCTCACCGACAGACCAGTCAATCTCCATGATCACGTCGCCGAACAGTCCGCGTTTGGTCTTTCCCTTGAACTTGTCGCTCACGAAGAGCGGCACGTGGGGCATGCTGTGCGTGAGCAGGAGCAGGAACGGCTGGTTGCTGTGAGCTTTGATGAACCTTACCGCGTGCTCGGTGTACCATGTGGTGAGCTGCTCCTGGTGTTTGGGCTCGATCTTCGGGATCACGATATTTGTGCCCTCGATCATCGGCAGTTCGGGGTAGCCCTCGCGTTTTTTGGACAGTGGCGCGTTGGCGTATTCGGGGTGGAATGGCCACATATCGTTCGAGTAAGGGAGTCCGAAATACTCATCGTATCCGTGATTCGGCGGGAGGAATTGAGGTTGATGCCCGAGATGCCACTTGCCGAACATGGCGGTCGCGTAGCCGCGCTGTTTGACCATCTCGGCCAGCGTCATCTCCTTTGCGTTGATGCCCGTGACTCCCTTCGGACCCAGCGCGCCGTGAATGCCGATTCGATTCGGGTAACACCCGGTCTGAAGGCCGGCCCGGGATGCGGAACAAACGGCCTGGGCGACGTGGAAATTCCTGAATACCGTTCCCTGGCGGGCGAGTTTGTCGAGATTCGGGGTTTCATAGCCTTTGGCCCCGAATGATCCGATGTCCCCATAGCCCAGGTCATCTGTAAAAATGATGACGATGTTTGGGAGTGGTTCCGGGCGCTGTTGCGCGGCGGTGACCGAGGCTGCGAATGCGGCGAGCAGGACTGGAACGGAGATGAATCGTCTAAAGCGCATGCGAATGAATACCATTCGATTACGGATAGCCACAAGATTGATTTCGCGGGCCTTGCAATGCATTCATGCGGGACTATGTTGGCAGGGAAGGAGCACAGTATGAAGAAAGAGAATGAACAGCCCGTCGAGCAGCCGGCGCCTTTTACACCCGGTCTGACGAAAGCCCTGGTTCGCGAACATGCCTACCGGATGTTCCGGGACAAGCTCCCGGCCCATCCGTTGACGATCCAGGACTGGGTGCTGGCCGAAAAGGATCTCGCCAGCTCGCTGGACGCTGAAAACATGCCGAAGTGATCTGCTGCGGAGGCTGGTTCCGACCTCCGGCGGTGTGTGAGGGGGAAG
>CAYNZC010000011.1:0-18950 GCA_964401575.1 uncultured Verrucomicrobiota bacterium | reverse complement strand
ATGCGCTGACCTTTGGGATGCTGGGCTGCGATTTTCACTGTTCGTATTGTCAGAACTGGGTGACGAGCCAGGCGCTGCGCGACGAATCGGCCGTGGCGTCCATCCACTCAACAACGGCGGAGCAAATCGTCACGCTTGCGCAAAGCCACGGCGCCCGGATGATCGTATCGAGCTACAACGAGCCCCTGATCACAGCCGAGTGGGCTGTCGAGGTTTTTCGCCAGGCACGCGGCGCCGGGTTGCCATGCGCCTTCGTATCCAACGGAAACCTGACGCCTGAGGCGCTCGAGTTTATTCGTCCCTGGATGGTTGCGTACAAGATTGATTTGAAGAGCTTTCAGGATCGGCATTATCGGGCATTGGGAGGCACGCTGGAACGTGTGACGGAGGGAATTCGGATGGTGCATCAGAGCGGGCTGTGGTTGGAGATCGTGACCCTGCTGGTGCCGGGTTTCAACAGTGAGCCATCGGAACTGCGTGCCATGGCGGGATTCATTGCATCTGTGAGCCGTGACATACCGTGGCACATCACAGCGTTTCATCCGGATTACAACCTGCTGTCTTCGCGGGCGACGACCGCGCAGGACTTGATCGAAGCGGCGAAGATCGGGAAAGAAGCAGGGTTGCGTTTTGTGTATGCGGGGAACCTGCCCGGGCGAGTGAGCGATTTGGAATCGACGCACTGTCCCCACTGCGAGGAGTTGCTGATCGAGAGGCGCGGGTACCGGGTTTTGCAGCGAACGATGCAGTCTGGGCATTGCCCTCGCTGCCTGGAACGAGTGCCTGGCATATGGGAATATCCGTTGCCATGAAAGATATGGATAGCGACCGGTGGATTCGCCCGGCGGCGGTGGCTGGCCGTTTTTACCCGTCCGATCCCGTCGAGCTGCGGGAAACAGTGGAGACCATGTTGCGGTCAGCAGGGTCGGCAAAGTGCCACGATCCTCAGGCTTTGATCGCTCCGCATGCGGGGTATATCTATTCGGGCCCGGTTGCTGCTTCCGCCTATGTGTGCTGGAAAGGGCTCGCTGCGCCGCCGAAGCGAGTTGTGCTGATTGGTCCGGCGCATTTTCTTGAGGTCAGGGGAGTGGCGGCAAGCTCGGCATCGGGTTTTAAGACGCCCCTCGGAACAGTACCTGTTGATAGAGAATCAGTTGAGAATCTTGTGGCGCAAGGTTTGGTTGCGATATCGGATGAAGCCCATTTGCGGGAGCACTCTTTGGAAGTGCAACTGCCTTTTTTGCAAATAGTTGTACCTGGTTTCAGAATCATTCCTTTGCTGGCGGGTCAGGTCGATAAGGACACGATAGCGCGGGTTATTAAACAACTTTGGAATGAGGAGACAAGGTTTGTAATTAGTTCTGATTTAACACATTACAGCGACTATGCGACAACGCAACGTATGGATAGGCAGACGGCAGATGCCATCGAAGCACTCGAGCCCGAAAAGATCAGGCCCGAGCAGGCTTGTGGCAGAGAATCGATCTGCGGTTTGGTGGAGGCTGCGCGGGCTGCCCGATTGACGTCTGGCACCCTTGATTTGCGGTCGTCAGGGGATACTGCGGGGTCGAGGGATCAGGTGGTGGGTTATGGGGCTTTTGCATTTTATCGTTAGCGTAGATGGGTTGGCTTCCGGTGAGGGCAAAAGGGATTGGAACAACAAAAAAATCCCATTTTTCTTCTTGACTCTTTTCTCAATTTCTGGTCAAATGCAGTCAAAGTAAAAACCTAGAGGGCAAATATGAAGGGCCAATCAACTTTCGGGCAGTTCCTCTTAGCGGGTGCCGTGTGTTCGGTGCTCCTAATGTCAGCGGTTACATCTTCCGCTCAGATCTACACTTTCACCCGTGGCATCAACACCGTTGCAGGCACGGATGAAGGGATGGTGGACTGGAAGGTCAACGGCGTTGACTATTTGAATCTACAGGCGTTTTTCGTTCGCATGGATGGGGCGACTGCGGAAACGCAACTGACGAGCGGCACATACGTCCCGCCGATGGGCACGCGTCCGCCGAGTATTACTTACTCTTCCATTCCGAACCTGAGAGTTGGGAACACCATGACCTTTACGGGGTCCGGCTCTTCCGGCATTCTTAACCAGACGATTGCTTTGGCGAATACCTCGGCCACTGAAACCATAAAATTCAGCTTTTTCCTGTATTCTGATTTTAATCTTCCGGGTGCGGCAGGTAGCGACAGCGTGGCGATTAATCCTGCTACAGGGAATTATGCGAACGCAACGCAAATTTCCGCGAACGGCAGCAGCGTGCGCCAGGACTTCCAACTCAACACGATTGCCTACAATGTTTTTCCGGCGCATATCGAGGCAACGCTTGATCCGGCCGGGTTGCTTGCCAGTTTGAAGGATGGTGGGGTGACCACGCTTTCCGATCTGAGGACAGCAGGAATGGGTGATGCGGCGTGGGTGTTGCAGTGGGATCTTGAGTTGAAGCCGCAGGATGGGGAGGCCATCAGTCTGCTGTATGTTGCGGTTCCGGAACCTTCGATTTGTGCATTTGGTTTGGTGGGGGCGCTTGCTGTGATGCTGCGTCGCCGCCTGACTTTAGGTTAGTTTTCAGAACGGGACGACAAAATTCGATTATAAGGTAATTGGTATGAAAAACAAAATGGGCTGGAGTTCGAACCTTTGTTTGGCGCTTTTTTGCGCCGGGGCGATAAGTCTGCAGGCTGAAGAAGTCACTCTCACGAGTGGCTACTCGACCGCGAAGATAGACACGATCAGTGACTTGGGCATGTTCCACTGGGACCTGGGTGACGGCGTGAATCACCTTGTGCAACAGTGGTTCTGGTATCGTGACAACACGGGTTCGCACACCGTGAGCAGCCTGACGCCAAGCGCCTTGGAGTATTATCCGGCATATCCCGACTATATGAGAGTTGTGTACGGGAATTCCGATGCCCTGCAGGTTGCCGTGAGCTATCTGCTGATCGGGCAGGGGCTCGGCAAAGGCGAGATCCAGGAGAGCATCCAGATCAGAAATGGATCCGGCACAGCTTATGACGGGTTCACGTTTTACCAGTTCTCGAACTTCGATTTGTCCTCGGACAAGAGTGATATTGTCACCATAACAAGTACGGACGGCAGTCCGAGTCCGAATTGGGCGCGGCAAAGCGGCAATGGGATCAACCTGTCAGAGGTTGTGGATCCCGAAGCGGTATCGGGGACGGTGGTGCTCCCTCTGCCGGCGAAGTATGCGGCGGGGAATAAGACGGACCTACTGGGTGCGATTACCGGAGGCCAGGACCTCTCGAACATCAGCTATTTTGCTGAGGAAGGCGATCAAAACCGGGATGCCACCTGGGCGTTTCAATGGGACTTTTCTCTGGCCGCAAATATGGGGTCTGACGAGTGGTTCGACATTGCGAAGGATAAGCAGCTCGCTGTGCTGCCAGTTCCTGAACCCGGCGCGTTGAGCCTTCTTGGAATTGGTCTTGTCAGTTTGTTGCTCCGGCGCAAGTCATAGTAGATTGACTCAAGGAATTTTTTGATCATAATGGGCTGGTAATTGCCAGCCCATTTTTGTTTCGAAGAAACAGCCGGGGCATGGCATTGAAGCTATGCGTTGGCTCATCACAACTCGCCACCTTGCATGCGCTGCAGCAGGGCTGTGGTCTTTTTTGGCGTGTGGCGGTGGAAGCGGCTACAACGCCGTTGTCGTGATCAACAAAGCCAGCGCCAATTCCCTCGAAGCAGGCAATTATTACAGGGAGTCCAGAGGCATTCCGCCCGAGAACGTGCTGCATATCTCCTGGACGGGCACCAACATTTCCTGGAGCAGCAACCAATTCTACACGGAACTGCTCTCGCCGCTGCTCGAAATGCTTTCGGCGCGTGGCATCTCCAATCAGGTTCGCTTCGTGGCGTTGAGCATGGACATACCCTACAAGACCACGCAGCCGACCACGCCAAACGGAACCACATCCGCTTTGTTTTACGGTCCCAAGCCGGATGCGTACGGCACAATGAACAGCTATTACGCGTCCGAGTTGCCGCTCGAGCTTTCGCGCGCCACGAACGCGCCCGGGTATTCGTTTTTGACGGCGCTTCTTACTGCGGACACCGTTGAAGAGGTCAAGGGTCTGATCGACCGCAGTGTGCAGGCGGACGGATCATTTCCATCGCAGCCGATCGTGCTGGCGAAAACTTCGGATCCCATCAGGAACATACGATATAAAGCGTTTGATAGTGCGATTCTCAATGTGACTCTTCTTGGGAAAGCGCGCATATACCGGACGAATTCGGATTCTCCCTGGGTTGCGGGCGGGCTTGCGGGTCTGCAAACCGGCCTGGCGAGCTTTTCGGCTCCGGCGGGAGGGTTGGCGCCGGGATCAATGTCGGACAGCCTGACCTCGTTTGGCGGGCAGCTTTTCGAGGCATCGGGACAGACGAGTCTCTTGGAATTCATTCGCGCGGGCGCTTCGGGAAGTTACGGCACGGTGGTCGAGCCTGGCGCAGATCCATCGAAATTCCCCAGTCCCCAGGTTTTCTTTTATTCCGCGCGTGGTTTCAGTCTGGCCGAGGCGTACTACCAAAGCCTTCACACGCCGCACCAGGGCATCGTTGTCGGAGATCCGCTTTGTCAGCCTTTTGCCCACAGTGGATCGGGTCGTTGGCTGACAACAAATGAGATCATGAGCGGGGTGGTGACGATGAGTTTAACCTTCTCAGACACTGGGGTTCCGTTGAGCCGGGTTGATTTATTCCTAAACGGCCGGTTTTTAAGAACCGTTGCTGGCATTGAATCGTCCGGCGGCAATCTCCTGCGCATCAGCATCAATGGGTATCCGTTGTCTTACGTGGCGCCGTCCAACAGCACGCCTGCCATCGTCATGGCGCAGGAAATCGCGGCGCTTATCAATGATCCTGCTGTGACAAACCACACAAAGGTGGTGGCCGCTGCTCGAGGCGATCGCTTGGAGCTGCGGTCGCTGGCCACCAGCCGGAAGTCCACGCCGCGATTCTTCGAGGGGCCGCTTTCGAGTTTTTATCGGGTGAGCTACCTGCCTGATCCAATTCCGCCGCTGGTGAACATCCGGCCCGGGCAGTGGGCAGGGAGCGGGCCGGAGATTGAGATTCGGGCGCCCGGGAGGCTTCCTTACACGATCGAGGCAACGGAAAATTTTCAGGATTGGCTGCCTGTTTATACGAATAGCTCCGGCACGGACTACATCTATATTGATCCGGAATTCCCGGCTCGATCCAAGAGATTCTATCGGGCTGCGGCTGAGTATGCGCCGACGCCGCCGCCCAGGGTCGAGATGCTTGAAGTGGCTTCAGACGGGGCGCGGATCGGTGTGGATGCACGCAACGCCAGCGCGGGTGTCCTGCAGGCGACGACGGACTTCGCTCACTGGACGAACCTGGCGAGCATCGAGCAGGGTCTTGCGGTCGAGATACTGGATACGGGCGCGACAAACCTGCCGAGCCGCTATTACAGGGCTGTGCCGCCGCCGCCAAGCATTCCATCGATCGAGCTTCTTTCCATTCCCGAGGAGCAGACGGGTATTGTGAAAGTGATGAACGCGGAGCGCCCCTATGCGATCGAGGTTTCGTCCAACCTGGTGGACTGGTCAGCGATCGAGACGAACCTTCTTGTGGAGGATGTATCCCTGACGGCTCTGGCCGAGCCTGGGGACAGCAAAGATCTGACCACGTTTATTTCCGCAGCAAGCCCCCGGTTTTTGACAGTGCCTGTCCGCGGCACGTATCAATTTTTTCTCTATGGATCATCACGTCCGGGGACCTGGCTGAACCTTTCCTATTCCAAGACGAACGGCGCTGCCGGGAGCATTTCCATAACCAATAAGAATGGCGGGATGACCCTGGTGCAACTGCTTCAGTCTTTCGCGACGGAGATCAACCAATCTCCGCAGTTATCCGGTCCGGACGGCATTGAGGCGTCGGACATTCAGCCGGCGGCGGATGCGGCCTACATGAACCTGACGGCGCGCAGCCCGGGGCGCGCCGCGGCTGCGATCAGTGTGCAGTTCTCGGCCGGGGCAGGAGTTGGCGTGGCGCCGTCCGCTAAGACCACTCTTGATTCGAACCGGGCGGATTTCCAGGCGCGCAATCATCTTTACATCATGGAAGGGCAGCACGGGATTTCAGCCGGGTTCGATCTGGACACTGCAGACTTGCCGGACGGTTTCCACGAGCTCACTGCGGTAGCCTATGAAGGGACGCATGTGCGCACGCAGACCCGGGCCACGCAACACGTGGTGGTGACCAACACCCCGCTGCGGGCTGAGTTGATGATTACCGGGGGCGCGACCAATGTCGCGGTGTCGTCGAGTTTTGAATTATCCGTTTCGGCCAATACGAATACCGTGAAACGAATTGAGCTGTTCAGCACCGGCGGACTCCTGACGGGCACGAACGATGTTGCGACCGCAACCTTCGCCGTTGCCGGGACAAACCTGGGAGTGGGCCTGCATCCGTTTTACGCAATGGTTGAAACGACCAACGGCTGGAAGTTCCGGACGCAGACCAGGGAAGTTCGGTTCACCAAATAGTTTTTCCGGACCAGGCTTCGAGCGGATCACCAGTCGCGGATGGGGCGGGAGTCGTCCGCGGGCTTTTCCTCGGGCCTGAACTGCAGAATCTTTTCCTCGCCCTTTTGGGCGTCCAGCAACTGGCGCGCCTGCTCCGGGGTCATCTGGCCGGGAGCGGCGGAAGCCGATTGTTGCTCATTGCTTTGTCGCTCTTTCTGCTCTTCAGGCCTCTGTTGCTGCTCCTTTTTATCGGGTTGCTGCTGCTTTTCCTCCTGGCCTTGCTTCTGATCCTGCTGCTGATCCTTTTGGTCCTGCTGTTGCCGTTGTTGATCCTGCTTTTGATCCTGTTTGTTCTGGTCCTGCTGTTGTTGCTGCTGCTGCTCTTTATCCTGCTCGCCCTGTTGTGGCTGTTGATCCTGCTGGTTCTGTTTGTCCTCGCCCTTCTGATCGTCCTTATCGTCCTGCTTTTGCTGTTGCTGCTGTTTCTCGAGCTCTTCGAGTTTGCGCTTCACGAAATCGCGATTAAACCCGGCATCCTTGTCCTGCGGATCGAGCTTGAGCGCGCTTTCGAAATCCCGGATCGACTTCTGCCATGCTTCGGACTTGAGCTGGGGGTCGGCGCTGGCGTCGCCGAGAGCGAAGAAAGTGTTGCCGCGGTTGTAGAAGGCTTTTTGCTGGAGCTGGAGGTCACGTGAAGCGAGTGCTTCGTTGAACTGGCTGGCGGCTTCTTCGAGTTGACGGTTTTTGTAGGCGGCGTTGCCGGCGTTGAAGTGGAGGCGCGCGTCGCCGGGAGTTTTCCGGAGCAGTTCTTTGTATTCCTTAAGCGCGCGGGCGTATTCGCCGGATTCATACGCGCGTGCGGCGGAGCCTGCGGAGGCGCAGACGTTGACTGCGGCGAATCCCAGCAGGAGCGCGATGGCGGCTTTGGTGGACAGATTATTCCCTGAGCGCGGCGCGGTTGGTTTGGCGCGCTTCCGCTCGGGAAAGAGCATTTCGACGATGAGCAGAAGGATCGCCGCGCCGAGAGGCCATTGGAAGCGCTCGTGGAATCGCTTCACGAATTTCTCTCCGGATTCGCTCTTGGGCATGGGGGCGAGGCCTTTTTCGTAGAGCGCATCGATGGCTTTGGCCCCGCGGAGCGGAAGATAAAAGCCGCGCTGAGTTGCGCCGGCGATTTCCTGGAGGATCTGCTCGTTCAGGCGCGACTTGACGACGTTGCCCTGCTCGTCGCGCACGAAGTCCTCTTTACCGGAGGCGTCCTTGACGCGAACCATTTCGCCCTGCGGGGTGCCGATGCCGATGGTGAAGATTTCGAGTCCTTTTGCCGCGGCCTGCCTGGTGGCCTCGAGCGCATTTGAATCGTGGTCTTCGCCGTCGGTGAGCAGCACCAGGACCTTGTAGTTTTCGGCTTCCGTGAAGGCGCTCATGGCGGTCTCGATCGCCTGTGAGATGGCGGTGCCGCCGCGTGAGATGCTTTGAACGTCGAGGCTCTCGACGCTCTGCCGGAATACGGAGTCATCAATCGTGAGCGGGCACTGAAGGAAGGCGCTGCCCGCGAAGGCAACGAGTCCCAGGCGATCCGTGCGGGCGCGCTGCATGAGGTCGAGCGCGGCCAGCTTTGCCCGGGCGAGGCGGTTTGGTTCGACGTCCCTGGCGAGCATGCTTTTTGAGGTGTCGATTGCGACGACAATATCCAGGCCGCGCTGGCGCACTTCCTCCCATGTGAAGCCCCACTGGGGCCGTGCCAGGGCGATGATGGCAAGGCAAATAGCGAGCGTGAGGCAGGCGTAGCGAAACCTTTGGCGTTGTTCCGAGACTCCGGCCAGCAGGCCGGGCAGGAGACGGGCGTGGATGAATTGAGTGAGCAGCGCGCGGCGTTTGCGCGACGACCACCAGAAGAAAGCCGTGATTGCCGGCGCCACCACCACGAGCAGCCACAATAACTCTGGATGAGCAAATTGCATCAGGGCAGCCTCCTCCACCGTGTGTGCCTGAGAAGTTGCTCCAGAAGGAGCAGGGCCAGCCCGGGGGCAACCGCCCAGGAGAAGATCTCGCGGTGATGCGAGTATTTCTTAATGTCCTTCTCTGTCTTCTCGAGCGCATCGATTTCCTTGTAAATGGCTTCGAGCCGCGCGGTGTTGTCGGCCCGGTAGTATTTGCCGCCGGTGTTGTCGGCGATTTTCCGGAGCGTGTCTTCGTCAATATCCACAGGCACAGGCCGGTATATCATCTGGCCGGTAAAAGGATTGCGGCCTTGGGGCACGGGCGCTTCTCCGTGGCTGCCCACGCCGATGGTATAAACCTTCACCTTGAGCGCCTGAGCCGCCTCAGCGGCGGTCAGGGGGGGGACTTTTCCGGCATTGCTTTGGCCGTCGGTCATGAGAATGGCGATTCTGCTCTTGGATTTTATTTCCCGGAGGCGATTGACTGCGATGCTCAGGGCGGAGCCGATAGCGGTGCGATTGTCGTCAATCGCGCCGAGTTCGAGCCGATCAAGATTTCGCACGAGGTAATCGTGATCGAGAGTCAGGGGCGTGGCGATGTAGGCGTCCGTTGCGAAGACGACGAGGCCGATCCTGTCGTTGGGCCGGTTCCTGATGAAACCCTCCAGGACCGCGCGCGCGAGATGGAAGCGGTTCACGCGTTTGCCTTTCAATTCAAAATCCTCGGCGCGCATGCTGCCGGACATGTCGAGGGCGACGACGATATCCACGCCGCTGGCGCTGACGCGCTGCTCGCTGCGCGTGAGGCGCGGTTGCGCGAGGGCGACGATGAAGCAGGCCAGGGCGATCCAGCGGAGCGAGGAGAGGAAGCCGCCGGAGCGGCTGCGGCTAATGTTAAGGATGCCGCGAACGAGCTGGACGGAGGAATACACGAACGCCGGCGGATCGCCGCGTCTGCCTTTCAGCCATGCCAGGACCGGCAGAAGCAGCAGGAACAGAAGAAAATAAGGTCTTCCAAAGGTCATGCAGTTTGCCCTGGCGATCCGGTTTCGGATGAATTGTTTTGTGCCGGCAGATGAGCGCCCGGCGCCGATGGGACCGCGGCTGCAGGCTCGGTCTGTTCCACGAGCCGCATGGCGGACTCGTGCAGATCTCGCAGCTCAGGCTCGGCCGGTTCGTAGCGCGCAAACTTCACGAGGTCGCAGCGCTGGAGAAAACCGGACAGAGCATTCTTCTGGTGGGCAGTGAGCAGGTCTGTGGCCTTGAGCTCGATGAGGAATTCGTCGGTCGTCCGTTCGGGCGCCCGGAAATCAAATCGCTCCTCCAGATACCATCGGATTGCATTGGAGACCCGGGTGCAAAATTCGACCGGCTGATCCATGAACATGAGAGCTTCGCGAAGCCGGCGCCGGGCGCGGATGTGCGGGGGGGTCAGGGATTCCGGAGGCAGTTGCTCCACGTGACGGCTCCTGCGCCAAAACCAGAAGCCCGCGAGGGCGGCAATCAGCAGTGCGACCAGCAGCAGCACCCACAGCCAGCCGCCGGGGATCTCGACAGGCGGCTTGATGTCCCGGATCGAGTTCGTGCCCTCGATTTTGCTGAGCAGGTTTGTGGGAGAGACCTTGGTCATGGCAGGTATTATCCCCGCAGGCGCCTCCGTTCGCGCGTTTCAAAAAACCTCGCCAGCTCGCGGGCGTAAGGCTGATCCGTTCTAAGCTGGATCGCATCAATGCCAGAGGAGCGGAAGAGCCGCAGAAGTTCCGCCTGGACCCGGGCCTGTCGCTGGGAGAATGCGGACCGCTTGCGGCTGTCAGCGGTGTTGATCTCGACGATTTCGCCGGTCTCGGCGTCCTCGATCACAATCCGGCCCAGAGGCGGGAGATCGAGTTCGTAGCGGTCGGTGATTTGGACCGCGACGAGATCATGTCTTCGGTTGACCTGGCGCAACATGGGCGCGGCGGCCTGGGCCATGGACTCGAGCAGCATCATTTGCGGGCGGGCCCGACCGCCCGACGCCGGTGAAGGCGCGGCTGCCGGGGAGCCGAGGAAGTCCGAGATCAGAACAGCAATGGCCCTGTGGGGTGTGACGCGCATGAGAAACTCCAGGCCTGTGCCGAGAGATGTGCCCCTGCGCTCGGGCTGGAAGAAAAGGACTTCGCGAATGACGCGCAACACGTGCCGCCGGCCTTTGCGCGGAGGGATGAACTTCTCGACCTTGTCGGAGAAGAGGATCAGTCCCACCTTGTCGTTGTTGCGAATGGCCGAGAAGGCGAGAATGGACGCGATTTCGGCCGCCAGCTCGCGTTTTGACTGGCTGACCGAGCCGAAAAGGCCGGAGCCGCTGACATCCACCACCAGCATCAGAGTCAACTCGCGCTCCTCAACGAACTTTTTTACAAACGGGTGGTTCATCCGCGCGGTCACGTTCCAATCGATGGAGCGGACCTCGTCGCCGGGCTGATATTCGCGGACCTCCTCGAAGTTCATGCCCTGGCCTTTGAAGACACTGTGGTACTGGCCCGCGAGGCTTTCGCTCACGAGCCGGTTCGTCCGGATCTCGATCTGCCGGATTTTTTTGAGTATCTCGCGCGGGATCATGGGCCGGCTTAGGGCACTGGCAGCTCGTCGAAGATCTTTTGAACGATCGTTTCGCTGGTTTTTTCCTCGGCTTCGGCCTCGTAGGTGATGGCCACACGGTGGCGCAGCACATCCATGCCGATGCTTTTGACGTCCTGGGGTGTGACGTAGCCGCGCCCGCGCAGGAATGCGTGTGCTTTGGAGGCGAGAGTGAGGGCGATGGTGGCGCGCGGCGAGGCGCCGAGTTGGATGAAATCCTTCACATCGATCTTGTGGGCTTCGGGATCGCGGGTGGCACAGACAATGTCCACGATATAATCCTTCACCTTGTCATCCATGTAGATGTCGTTAATGACCTGGCGGGCATTCAGGATTTGTCGCGGGTTCACGACAGGCTCCGCCGATGGAATGCCCGAAGTGCGCGCCATCACATCGAGGATCTGGCGTTCCTCGGCTTTCGATGGGTAGGCGATCTTGAGCTTGAGCATGAAGCGGTCCACCTGGGCTTCCGGCAAGGGGTAGGTGCCTTCCTGCTCGATCGGGTTCTGCGTGGCCATGACGAGGAAGGGTTCCTCCAGTTTAAAGGTATGGTCTCCAATGGTCACCTGCTTTTCCTGCATGGCCTCGAGCAGAGCGCTTTGCACCTTCGCCGGCGCGCGGTTGATTTCGTCTGCCAGCACAAGGTTCGCGAAGATAGGCCCCTTGCGCGTGGTAAATGCGCCAGACTGCGGGTTGTAGATTTGAGTGCCGATGACATCAGCAGGGAGCATGTCCGGCGTGAATTGGAGCCGGGAGAACCGGACCTCCAACGCCTGTGCGAGGGACTTTACGGCGAGAGTCTTTGCAAGGCCCGGCACACCCTCCAGGAGGACGTGCCCGTTTGCCAGCAGGCCGATCACGAGCCGTTCGGTAAGGTAGGTCTGGCCAACCAGGACCTTGCCAAGCTCGTTGAACAGCGGGCGCAGGAATGCCCCGGCGTCCTGAACCGCATCATTAATCGCGCTGATTCCAGTGTTCATGCGAAAACTATTTTAGCGCACGCGCGGAAGTTGACAACCCCTTGCCTGCGGCATGAACATCCGTTCGAATGACTCAGGGCGCCGAAGAATCCGTGAACCCGCGTCTGATCTTCGTGTGCGATGACCTCGCGAAGCTGCCGCGCTTTCCGCTGCCCGCGGGTTACCGACTCAAGTGGCACTCGCCCGGGGATGAGCACCACTGGCTGCGCATTCACGAGCTTGCGGACAGGTTTACCAACATTCGGCCCGGGTTGTTCCGGGACAGGTTCGGCGATGATGACGCGTTTCTTGCGCGCAGGCAGGTCTATGCGCTGGACGCTGCCGGAACGCCCGTGGGCACCGTGACTGCGTGGCAGGGAGAGTTCCGGGGCGAGACGATCGGGCGCGTTCATTGGCTGGCGGTGGTTCCCGGGCACCAAGGCAGGGGGCTCGGGCGCGCGTTGATCAGCGTCTGCTGCGATTGTCTCATGCGGGATGGGTTCCATCGCGCTTACCTTGTGACAGGCGCGGCCCGGACGGATGCCCTCCGGCTCTACTCGAGCATGGGGTGGCTTGTCACGAGTCCTGGTTAGGAGTCCTGACAACGTTCAGCGTCAGGACTGCAATAACAGGACCATCTCTGCCGGTGGAAGCCGAAGGACTCATGTCTTCGTAAGATATCGAATGTTGCGGCGGCGGGCGGTTTTGAGCAATTTGGCTGCATGCGAACGTTGATTAAGCATGTGCTTGCCTCGGAGGGTCCCAGCGAGAATATGACCGTGAAGGGGTGGGTCCGAACCCGTCGGGATTCAAAGGGGTTTTCTTTTGTCGAAGTGAACGATGGTTCGTGCCTTGCGAACCTGCAGGTGGTTGTGGATGCCAATGTGCCCGGTTTCTCCGAGTTGGCGCACCTGACGACCGGCGCATCGGTTTCGATCGAGGGCGAACTTGTGGCGTCGCCGGCGCAGGGGCAGAAATGGGAGTTGCGAGCCAGGAAACTCGAGATGCTTGGCGCGGCGGATTCGACGTATCCGTTGCAGAAAAAGGGGCACACGGCCGAATTCATGCGCACCATTGCGCATCTGAGGCCCCGGTCGAATCTCTACGGCGCGATATTCCGAATGCGAAGCAGGCTGGCGTTTGCGGTGCACCGGTTTTTCCAGGAACGCGATTTCTTTTATGTGCAGACGCCAATCATTACCGCCAGCGATTGCGAGGGCGCGGGCGAAATGTTCCGGGTCACCACGCTGAAAGGAAACATCGACAACCGGGGCGCGGAGGATTTTTTCGGGAAACCGACCTACCTGACCGTGAGCGGCCAGTTGGAGGGGGAAACGTTCGCATGCGCTTTGTCGAACATTTACACCTTTGGACCGACGTTCCGGGCGGAGAATTCGAACACGGCGCGGCATGCGGCTGAGTTCTGGATGATCGAGCCTGAGATGGCGTTTTGTGATTTGCAGGGGGACATGGATCTGGGCGAGGAGTTTATCAAGGCGATGGCACGCCACGCGATCGAGGAATGCGCGGAGGACCTGGCGCTCTTCGGGAAGTTTGTGGACAAAGGCGTGCATGAGCGGCTGAAGTTTGTGATCGAGCGGCCGTTTGTGCGAGTGCCTTACACCGACGCAGTCGAGATCCTGAAGAAATCCGGCAAACAGTTCGAGTACCCTGTGGATTACGGCCAGAACCTTCAGTCCGAGCATGAGCGTTACCTGACAGAACAACACTTCAAGTCCCCGGTGACGGTCTATAACTATCCGAAGGAGATAAAGCCGTTCTACATGCGGCTGAACGACGACGGAAAAACGGTGACTGCGATGGACGTGCTGGTGCCGGGAATCGGGGAGGTGATTGGCGGGGCGCAGCGCGAGGAGCGTCCGGATCAACTGCTGGAGAACATGAAGTTCCACAAGCTCGATCCGAAGGATTACTGGTGGTATGCGGACCTGCGCCGTTACGGCTCAGTGCCGCATGCCGGTTTCGGGCTGGGTTTCGAGAGGTTGATTATGTTTCTGACGGGTGTTTCGAACATCCGGGACGTGATTCCATTTGCCCGCACACCGGGTAACGCGGATTTTTAGGGTAACTTTTGCCCGGAAGCTCCGCGGCGAATTACTCGATTATTTTCGGGACGCTGAACAGGCCGTTAACCTGTGCCGGGGCGTTTCGCATAGCTTCCGCGTGGTCCAGGGATGGCCGGGGCTCATCCGGGCGCGTGACATTGACCAAAGGGAAAGCGTGCGCGGTGGGCTCCACCCCCGTCACGTTGACCTCCTTGAGCTTGCCGACGTAGCCCAGCACGCGTTCAAGCTGGCCGGTCATGTCGCGCTCCTCATCCGGTGTCAGATCGAGGCGCGCCAGCCGGGCCACATAATGAATGTCTATCTCTTCGGGCATGCGGGAATCTTCAGTCTTCGTCGAATTTGCGTTCGAGCAGCAACTGGATTTCGGCCAGCGCCTGTGAGGCATCGCAGCCTTCCGCGTAAACGGTGAGCCTGCTCCCGGGGCCGGCAGCAAGCATCATCAGGCCCATAATACTTTTTCCGTTCACCTTTTCGCCGTCCTTTTCGACAAAAATATTGCAGGAAAAACGGTTGGCGGTCTTGACGAACATTGCCGCCGGGCGCGCGTGAATGCCCAAACGGTTGGAAACAGTAAAGTTCCTGGTCACGACGACACGATCATTTGCCTGTTTTGCGCTCATCCAGAAGCGTCGTTATATCAGTAGCCGAAATCCGCGCCGTTTGCCACTGATTTCTGGAAGGGGGTCCAAAAAGGATCGTTTTGCGGCGGAGTTGGGAATGATTGCTTCCCGGGAGGTGCTTCGGAAAGAGGGTGTTGGGAGGCGAAATCGCGCGGTGCTTGCGACTGCGATTTATGGCAACAGATGTGATGTCCTCACTGTATTGATGACGTCGGAGATGCCTTATTGCGCTGCCGAATCGCTTCATAAAAGAAAACTGCGGACGCGCTCGCAACGTTGAGAGAGTCCACTCCCAGGCTCATGGGGATGGCAGCCGCGTCGTCGCAGGCGTCGAGGATTTCCGGGGAAATTCCATAACCTTCGCTGCCGAAAACGACGCAGATATCCTGTTGCAGATCAGTGGTGTAGATCGTGCGGCCATTGGTGTGCGGGTGGGCGGCGACGGAGCGGATGCCTTGCTGGCGAAGTTGGTGTAGGGCGGGCAGCAGGCCGGTTGTCTCGAGGATGGGCACCTCGAAAACAGTGCCCATGGATGCGCGGACGGCCCGGCGCAGGAAAGGGCTGCTGGAGTCTGTGCCCGTGATGAAAGCATGCACGCCGAACGCGGCGCAATTCCTGACAATGGCGCCGATGTTTTGCGCGCTGGAGAGCCCATCAACGGCAGCGAGCAACCATGGGCGCGAGCTGGCCTGGAGGATCGAGTTCAGACCGCGCGGTTCGGGCACTTTGCCGACGGCCAGGAGACCTTGGTACATGGTGAATCCCGTGAGCGTTTCCAGCAGGCTCTTGGGCGCCAAAAAGACATCAATCAACTCGGGCCGGTCGCGCAGAATCGGTTCCAGGTCGCGGAACCATTTCTCGGGCAGGAGAACGGAGACGACCTGGAACCGGCTTTCAAGGAGCCGGCGGACCACCTTTTCGCCTTCAGCGACGAAGATGTTGTTTGCGCGGTGCTCCATTTGGCGTCGCATGGTGCGGTAAGGAGCAAGCTCGGGAAGGTCAAAGGAATCGATGGGGCGCGCCTGGAACATCTGCGGGGTTGGTATTAAAGCGAGAGAGTCGAGCAGGGCGTTGCCTGGGATGCTACCTCGAGGGCGATGTGGGTGGCGCCGATGTTCGAGAGGCGCTGTCCAACAGCCTCGAGCGCAAGTTCCGGGGTGTTGCACTCGCTGCTGAGGTGCCCCAAATAGATCCGGCGCAGGTCGGCCGAGGCAAGCTGTTCGGCGGCGTCGCCGGCTGCCGCGTTCGAGAGGTGTCCGTGCCTGCCGAGAATGCGCTGCTTGAGGGACCATGGACGGCGGGGACAGTCCTGAAGCATCCGCACATCGTGGTTGGACTCGAGCACAAGACAGTGCGAGGCCCGGACGCGCTCGATAACGAGCTTGGTGGCATGGCCGAGATCTGTGAGGAAACCGATATTCACGGCCGGAGTGCGAAGGAGGAAGCCGACCGGATCCTGCGCGTCATGCGGAACGCTAAAGGTCTCGACGACCACATCGCCAACCTCGAAAGTTGAGCCGGTTTCAAATACCTTGAAGTCTATGGCGGATCGAGTGGAGCGCTGGATTTCGTCGCGGGTGAGGCGGTTGCAATAGACGGGGATTTGGAGCTTGTCGCACAGCATGCGCAGGCCCTGGATGTGGTCGGAATGCTCGTGTGTGATCAGGATGCCGTGGAGGTTTTCCGGCGCGCGACCAAGACCGGCAAGCCGCTGGCGGATCTGGCGCAGGCTGAACCCGGCGTCAATGAGCAGCCGGGTCTGGCCGGTTTCGCAATAGGCGCAATTACCCCCCGACCCGCTGCCGAGAATCGTGAAATTCACAGGCACGGCTTACGTTAGTGAGGCGTTGCAGAGCGGGCAACAATTTTTCCGTCATTCCATTCACAATTTCGGTAAGTGCCCGCGGGGAGAGCGGCGATTTCGTGTCCCGGGTTGATGATTTTGACCGTTCCCTGGAACACGTTGCCGGGATCGAGCCGCACGGGGCCGCGCACGACAAGTTCGTCGCAATCGCGCAGGGAAGGCGCCCCGCCCGGAATGAGGTTGTCGAGGGAATCCACCAGTTTGTAGAGGGCGGGGTCGAGATCAACGTGCGGTGGGTGCGCGCCGGCTTCGGATCTTTCGAGCACCAGGCGCCAGTCTTCCGTGATGCGGTAAGCGTTCGAGCGCAGGGCGAGCAAATCGTTGGTCGTTTTCACCGGGGCGAACCGGGAGCGCGGCGCCACGACCGCGCCGGAATTTGCGAAACATTCGATGGCAGCGCCCATGGCCGTTTCAAGCTGGAAGACCGGTGGCGAAGTTTTTTGCCTGGGATCCACCGTTTTCCTGTTCTTAATGAGAGGGAGGGGCAGGAAGCCGCCGGAAGTCTCGAGGAGAGGTTTCAGCGCATCGAGGCGTATCCACAAGTTATTCGTGTTGAAAAACCGATGCTTCCGGATGTCCTGGAACTGTTCCATGTCGCTCTCGGGGCACTGCGCGGATTCACGAAGAATGAGTGAGCCGTTCCGGACGGCAAGATGTCCTCCTTTGCGATCCGCGGGTGTGCGCTCGGCCACTTCCATCATGAACGCGAGACCCGACTCCGCGAAGTGAGTGAGCAACGCAAGATCCAAAGTGGCGCCCAGGTTGTCCGAGTTCGAAATGAATACGTAACGGACGCCTTCCGCCAGCAAGCGTTCCAGCATGCCCGTGGCATAGAGGGACGTGTAAAAGTCACCGTGTCCTGGAGGACACCACTCGAGTTGCGGGTTTTCTCTCCATTCCGCCGGGCGGAACGTGGCGGCATCCACCTTGGGCGCCTGGCTCTGCATCAACTCGATCTCGAGGGGTTCGCCCAGGGCCGGGTATTTCCTCAGCGCTTCGAACGTTTGCTGGCTGGTGCTGAAGCTGTTCATGAGCACGAAGCGCAGCCCGGCGCCGTGTTTCGCCCGCAGGTGGAGCACCTGCCGGGCGATGAGGTCGAGAAAGGACAGGCCCTGCTTCACGGGCAGGAGGCTTTTCGCGCGATCGAGCCCCATACTGGTGCCCAGCCCGCCATTGAGTTTCACCAGCAGCGTTTGCCCCAGCAATTCCGGGTCCGAAACCACATTCCCGGCAATCTCGTCCCGCGATGGCAAGTCTGGCACGGGCTCAATCTCGCGTTCGGGAATCATTCCGGATTCGCCGGAAACAAGGCGCGAATAATGATGGTGAAAGGCTGCGATTGCCGGCTTGCTCATGCCGGCCTGGCGCATCCTGCTCTCAAACTCGGAAAAAAAACTCTGTGCCATGCGACCGCGCACGAATACCAAATAGCGCCCGCTTTGGGAATAAGACAAATACAGATGACAAGGGTGCTCAGGCGGGATGGTGTGGTTTTTGGACTCATCGAAAATCGCAAATCGAGAATATGCTGTTAGTGATTTTTGGGGAAATCTCGGGCCCGCCTTGATCTCAATCCATATCGCTGCGCAATCGCGTTGCTGACTCTGTGCCCACGCCCGACAAACAAGAGGCAGCTACCGCCTCGACGTGGGCACAGGTCCAGCGGACCGCATTCAATTCTGGCAGGCACGACTTCCACGTCGTCCCACTGTTTTCACACCGTCCCCACCGGAATAGGTGCGGGGGTGGCCCCACCCCCGTTTGGTGCGTGGCGAGTGTGATCGTGTCTGCGCTGTGCTGAGGTCCCGACGGCATAGTTCCCGGGGGTGGCCCCGCCTTTGAGACCTAATCGACACTCCTCTGCATTTGTCGAAATCCCGATGTCGCCTATCGGGACACCCCCATCTTTGGTAGGGACCACTCTCGTCGCGCCGACTTGTCCGCCGAAGCCTTGGCGAAGGCGGATTCACATCGATCCCGTTTCGAGTGCCTCCAGCCCGAAGGGGCTTTCCTATCCAAGCCCGGGGCAGAGCGGAGCGCCGCCCCGGGGGGCACATGCAACAGATCCTACAACGCCGAAGGAGTTGCCTCAGAGCACGCGAAAGCCCTTCCCCGCAGATCAGGACCATATACTCGATCAAGACGGATCAAATATCGATTCAGGACGAGTTTGAACCGGTTGCGGAGTGGTAGTGTTCTCGGGTGCGGCGGCGAAACACGGTCGCCAGATCCAAAGCGGCGTGGCGCCTGGCTGCTGCTGCGAACGCGCATCGGCAGTGTTCCAGGGACGGAGCCGCGTGCCCGGGCCACTCCTGCTCAGGCTTCCCGCCGCACTCCACAAAACCTCA
>CAYNZC010000010.1:0-61649 GCA_964401575.1 uncultured Verrucomicrobiota bacterium | reverse complement strand
ACTGCACTCCTTCGTAAGTCCTTGATTATCAATGGAGCGGGTGAAGGGAATCGAACCCTCATCTCAGGCTTGGGAAGCCCGCATTCTACCACTGAACCACACCCGCACTATCTGGGATAAGATCTAGCAGAAGTCTGCATTGGGTGCAACCCGGATTTACCAGTGATTTGACAAGTGTTTTTGGGGGCTGGCAGGGATGGGGTGTCTGGATAAGAAACTTGTTCCGGGGCGGCGTGTGCATGAGGCACTGGATCATGTGCTTGGTGGCTGGAGAGTTTTTGATTCTGAGAATGCGCCAGGCCGTTGGTCTGGGGATGGTTTTTGAATGCCTTGTTACCTGGGGCCTTGCCCGGAGGCTGGTATGGATGAGGCCGTTGGCCTCGGCCTGGTGAGTGGATGGCGAGGGTTGAGGGTGGCGAGACAATTCGCCGGGGCTTCCGTCTTTGCCAAGGCTACGGTGGACAAGTCGGCGGAGAAGTCGGCGCAACGAGACGTAATGGGACGATGTGAAAACCGTTCCTCCCGGCTGGTATGATGGTGAACTTCTGTTGGAAAAAGGATTGCACGCATTCTATGCTGTGCACTTATGAACATTTTGGAAGAACTGCAGTGGCGAGGGTTGATGGCGGATTGCACGGACATGGAGAGCCTGGGGAAGCGCATCCAGTCGGGCGCCATCACGCTTTACTGCGGTTTTGATCCCACTGCGGACAGTCTTCACGTTGGGAATCTCGTGCCGTTGATTGCCCTGCGGCGGTTCCAGCTCCAGGGCCACAATCCGATTGCCCTGGCCGGGGGCGCCACGGGGTCGATTGGGGACCCGAGCGGGCGGACGGTGGAGCGTCAATTGCTCACGAAAGAGGTGCTTGCGCATAACATTTCGCGGGTGAAGGAGCAGTTGAAGCGGCTGTTGGATTTTGAAACGGCGGGTAATGCGGCACGGCTTCTTGACAACGCCACATGGACCGAACCGGTAAGTTTTCTGGATTTCCTGAGGGAGGTGGGAAAGTACTTTTCAGTGAACCAGATGGTGGCAAAGGAGAGTGTGCGCGCGCGCATGGAGGACAGGGAATCGGGCATCAGCTACACGGAGTTCAGCTACATGCTGCTGCAGGCGTTTGATTTTTGCGTGTTGTGCCGCGACCACAATTGCGAGCTGCAGATCGGCGGCAGCGACCAGTGGGGCAACATTACGGCGGGGATTGATTTCACGAGGAAGAAGCTGGGCCGGACGGTTTTCGGTCTGACGCTGCCATTAATCACAAACGCGGACGGGACGAAGTTTGGCAAGAGCCTTGGTGGCGCGGTTTACCTGGACCCTGCCAGGACCAGTGTTTACAGGTTTTACCAGTTCTGGATCCGGACGGATGACCGGGATGTGGTGCGGTACCTGAAGTTTTTCACGTTCCTGAGCCGTGAGGAGATCGAGGCGCTGGAGAAGCAGCATGCGGAGAATCCCGGCGCCAGGGCGGCGCACCGCGCGCTGGCCAGAGCTGTCACGGACATGATTCACGGGGCCTCGGGCACTGCGGAGGCGCAGCGCGCCAGCGAGATCCTTTTTGGTGGAGACCTTGCGGGGATTGCGGAGGGAACGTTTAACGAGATTGTGGGGGAGGTGCCGACGAAGGCGTTGCCGCGGGAGCAGTTTGGGGCGGCGGGCATCCCGCTGGTGGAGGCGCTGGTGCTGAGCGGTTTGTGCCCGTCCAAGGGGCAGGCCCGCAAAGATATCGAGGGCGGGGGGGTGTATATCAACAACGTGCGCGAGGGGAGTATTCAACGCAGCGTGGGAGCCTCGGACCTTTTATTCGGAAGGCATTTGCTGCTGCGCAAGGGCAAGAAGAATTACGTGGTGGTTACCGTGGGGTAGGGTGTGCGAGTTTTTGCGGGTGGGTGTTTCGGAGGTAATCCTATTACTTATGCTGCTTGACGGGCTAAAGTGCGCGCTTTTGAGCGCGGATGGAGCATCCGGAACCTGGGACGCGGTGGAATGAATTCCTGCCAGATCAATCGGGCACGTTAAAGCCGGCGACAATGGGCCGGTGATCCGAAGCCACGCCCCAGTTGGGCAGCGCCAGGATGTATGTTTCCTTCGGCGCCCAGTATTTTTGCATGGCCTGGCTGATGAGGATGTAATCCAGGCGGGCGTAGCTGTCTTCCTTGCCGTAGTAATGCGTCCAAGTGATGGTTCTTGGGTCCCAGGCGGGGTTTGAGCTTGGGGTGTTGTCGCCATTGCGCTCGGATGGGCGCGTATCCACGAGGCGGGTTTTGCCGCGTCCGATGAGCGCGCGGACGGAGCGAGAGTCCCGCGTGTCGTTGAAGTCACCGACGACGACGACGTTGGCGGAGGGGTCGGATGCAAGAATGGCATCTACTTTTTCCCGGAGCAGTTTGGCTTCCTCGAGGCGCATTTCGGCCTCGTCAGCTTCCGGGATGGCGCGTTTGGATTTGAGGTGTGCGGAGAGGAGAGTGAAGGCGAAGCCGTTGGTGGTTTGTAGATCGACCCGGGCGAAGCCGCGGCTGACTTTGAAGCGCCGGCCCCCGAGCAGGAAGTTTTCGTTGGTGTAGGACCGTGGTTTGAAGGGGATTCGGCTCAGCACCCCGACGAAGATATTTGTGTCCCACCCTGAAACGTGCTCGATGTAGGGCAGGTCGAGGCCGTCTTTCTTGAGAGATTGCTGCAGTTCGATCAGCGCGCTGCGTCGGCCCATTTCCTGGAACGCGATGACATCCGGTTTTATTTTGAGGATGGATTCCCGCACTTTGGCCCGGGCTTCCGGGGATTTGGCGTCGCGGTAGCTTATGGGCGCGTCGAGGTAGTTTTCGACGTTAAAGGTGGCGATGCGAAGCTGTGCGGCAGGCAGGGCCCATGGGGCCAGGATCAGGACTGCCGCCAGTGCGGTGATCAGGCAACGACGTATCATGCGGCGGTCAGTTAGCCTTATTCAGAGGGGAAGTGAAAGTTAATTCCTTTCTGTACGGGGCCTAGTTAAGCTTGCCAACAGGGCTGGTTTATCTAATTTTATGAGCTCTTTATTAATTATGGGATCTTTGAATTGGAACCTGGTAATGGCCATGGGGCAGCCCCAAGGACAGCAACAAGCGCCCTTCTGGATGCAGCTTTTCCCGCTGGTGCTGCTGGTTGTGGTGTTTTACGTCGCGTTGATCCGGCCGCAGCAGAAGAAGGCAAAGCAGCATGCCGAGCTTCTGAAGAGCATCAAGCCCAACGACCGGGTCATCACCAGCAGCGGGATTGTCGGCATCGTGATCTCGGTCAAAGACAACACCGTGACTTTGCGCTCGGCTGACGCCAAGTTTGAAGTTGTGAAGTCGGCGATATCCGAGATCAAGGAGCGGGGTGGGGACGCCACGCAAGCCTGAGTCCTGCCGGGAAGTTAGCAGCAACCACCATCTTACTCATGAATCGAAACAACTTTTGGAAACTGGTCCTCACCATCCTGATCGTGGCGTGGTCCGTGTACGAGATGTATCCGCCTACGAACCGCAGCCTGGTCAAGACGTTCAAAGAGCGGGCCATTAATCGCGACGCGGATTTCAGGGAGATTTTGAAGCAGGTGGATGCGTTGCAGAAGGAGCGTCCGGACCGGGAATACGGCAACCTGATGGAGGCGGTGGGTTCCCGGGATGTTGCGCGTTATTTTCCGTTTTACAGGGCGGCGCAGGAATCGAATCCGACCACGGCGGTGCTGAATCGTTTGCAACGGGAGGCTGCGGGGCGCATTCGTCTGGGCCTGGACCTGCGCGGCGGCACATCGTTTCTGGTGGAGATGGACACCAACCGGCTTTCGCAGGCGTCGGAGGCCAGCACGGCCCTGTCGCAGGCGGTGGAGGTGTTGCGGAAACGGGTGGACAAGTTTGGCGTTGCCGAACCGGTGATTCAGCCGCAGGGCAGCGATCGCATCCTCGTGCAGTTGCCCGGGTTGTCCCAGGCTGACAAAGAGAGTGCGATGCGAACGATCCAGAAGGCGGCGTTCCTGGAGTTCCGGATGGTCAGCCCCACGAGTGATCAGGACATCAAGGACGGCATCATCCCTCCGGGGTATGAATTGCTGCGCCGCCGCGATGTGGCCCCTGACGGCAAGGAAGTGGTCGAGGAAGTTGTTGTTCGGAAGCGGTTCGAGATGGACGGCAGCGGGATCAAGAGTGCGATGGTGGTGCGAGGCAACCTTGGCGAGCCGCAGATCAATTTCACCCTGGACAGCAAGGGTGCGGCCCGGTTTGGCCAGATCACGCGCGAGAATGTCGGGCAGCGCCTGGCGATCGTGCTGGACGGCGAGCTTTACTCGGCGCCTGTGATACAAAGCCCGATCGAGACCGGCAGCGGGCAGATCACCGGGCGGTTTGACATCAAAGAGGCGTTTGAACTGGCGAACGTGCTTGAAAATCCGCTGCGGGCGCCGTTGAAGGTTATTGAGTCCCGGGAGGTTGATCCGACGCTGGGCAGAGACTCGATCAACAGCGGCGTCAAGGCCGCGATCATTGGCATGGTGCTGGTCAGCGCGTTCATGCTGCTTTACTACCTGGCTGGCGGCATAGTTGCGAACATCGCCCTGTTCCTTAACGTGGTGATATTGATGGGGCTGATGTGCTCGATTGGAACCACGCTGACCATGCCGGGCATCGCGGGCATAGTGCTGTCCATTGGCATGGCGGTGGATGCCAACGTGCTGATCTTTGAGCGCATTCGCGAGGAGCTGGCGGCAGGGAAGTCCATTCGAGGCGCGATCTCCGCCGGTTACGACAAGGCGTTCGGGACCATTTTCGACTCGAACCTGACGACGCTGATTTCGGCTGTGCTGCTGATAGTTATGGGGACCGGACCGGTGAAAGGATTCGGCGTGACCCTGACCATTGGCATTGGCGCCAGCATGTTCACGGCGCTGGTGGTTACCCGATTGATCTTTGACTGGCTGGTGGCGAAGGGCCTGATGAAGGGCTTGAAAATGCTTCAATGGGTGAAAGCTACAAAGATTGACTTCTTGAAGTATGCCGTTCCGGCATTCATTGCCTCGTGGATGCTCGTGATTACCGGGATCAGCTATGGCCTTTACCGTGGAAACGACATGCTTGGAGTCGAGTTTTCCGGGGGCAGCACGATTACATTGAACTTTGATCAGAAGCACAAACCGGATGTGGACGATCTGCGTGCTGCGGCGGCTAAGGCGCAGGTGGGCGATGTGCTGATCGCTTACCAGAAGGACATCTCCACAGCTAAAGAGAACCTGCGTGTGACCGCGAGGGGCTTTTCCGGGCAGCCGGGGGTTGAGGACGCATCTGACAAGGTGATTGGACAGTTGAAGCAGGCGTTTCCGAACTCGAAATTCGAGGTGGTTGCGGTTGACCGGGTAGGGCCGACCGTGGGCACAGAAATTCGCAACACCGCGATGCTGGCGGGATTCCTGGCGTTGTTCGGGATTCTTGTTTACGTGGCGTTTCGGTACGAGTTCTCGTTTGCCGTGGGCGCCGTGGTGGCGATTATTCACGACGTGCTCATGACGCTCGGTGTTTATTGCCTTTCCGGGCGCGAGCTGAATGCCACTTCGATGGCGGCGATCCTGACGATCATCGGCTTCTCGATCAACGACACCATCGTGATCTTTGACCGTATCCGCGAAGATCTGAGGCTGGGTGTCCGGGGCACGTTCAAGGATGTCATCAACATCGCCCTTAACCAGACTCTTAGCCGGACGATTATTACATCGGGCACTGTGCTGCTGGCGACGCTTGCCTTGTTTATCTTTGGTGGCGGCGTGATCAACGATTTTGCGTTCACGTTCCTGGTCGGCATTCTTGTCGGCACATACTCGACAATCTACATTGCGAGCTTCATCGTGTGGAAATGGCACAAGGGCGAGCGTCCGCAGATTGGCGCCCCGCAAGCCAATGTGGGTGTTGCGGAACCGTCAAAACCCTAAGGAGCATGGGCAGCGGCAGGCGCCGCAAGGGGGGCAAAAAACATTGAGCAGGCGCTCTGCACCCTCTTGCGGGCAGGAGCCGCCCGGTTGGGCGTTGTAACGCGAAATAGAGGTTGCAGTCAATGATACTGAGTTTCATCGAGATAACGCCGGTCCACTGGGTGGGATTTATTTGTCTGGTGCTGGTTTTTCTGGCCCTGGACCTGGGCGTCTTTCACCGCAAGGCTCACACAGTGAGTTTCAAGGAGGCTCTTGGCTGGACGTGCCTGTGGTTCACGATGGCCATGTGCTTCGCCCTCCTGCTCCGCCCGCTTCGAGGAAACAAGGAGGCCCTGGAGTTTCTCACCGGCTACCTGATCGAGTTGTCTCTGTCGATGGACAACGTGTTCGTGATTGCCCTGATCTTTTCGTATTTTCAAGTCCCGTCAAAGTATCAGCATCGCGTTCTTTTCTGGGGTATTCTGGGGGCTCTTATCATGCGGGGCGCCATGATCGCGCTGGGTGTGGCGCTGATTTCGATGGTCGGTTGGATTCTTTATGTCTTTGGGGCGTTCCTTGTTTATACCGGCATAAAGATGATGCTGGTCGAAACGCACGTTGAGCCTGATAAGAACAAAGTCCTTCTCCTGGCCAAGAAGCTGTATCCGGTGACGACCCACCTGGATGGCCAGAAATTTTTTACCAGGCTGAACGGGCGACGTGCCCTGACGCCGCTGGCGCTGGTGCTGCTGATGGTTGAGACAACGGACCTGATCTTTGCTGTGGACTCGATCCCGGCGATTTTTGCTGTCACCCAGAAGCCATTCATCATCTTCACCTCGAACGTGTTCGCCATCCTCGGCTTGAGGTCGCTTTACTTCGTGCTTGCGGGCGCCCTGGCGTATTTCCGCTACCTCAAGTATGGGTTGTCGCTGGTGCTGGTCTTCATCGGCATTAAAATGCTCCTGGCGCACCATGGCGACGGACCGCACAAGTGGTTTCAGGTGGAAATTCCCATATCCGTGTCCCTTGGGGTGGTGGGCGGCATCATAGCCATTTCCATATTGATTTCGGTGATTTCAGGCTGGCGGGAGAAGCGGGTCGGCGGTGGCTCTGCCGGGGAGAAAGCGGCAAATCCGCCGGACAAGCAGGCATAAAGCGCTCCGTGCGCCGGGCGCAGCTCCGGATGGCTTTTGGAATCATGTGTTGGCATTTCGTATCGTCTTGCTTGAAAAGCCGGGCATGAATCTTTCACAATACTGCTGATGAAATATCGCTGGTGCATTGAGCCGGCCCAGACACTGCTTGCTTCGCGGCTGGCCCAGTCACAAAAAATCTCCCCGTTGCTGGCCCAATGCCTGATCAACCGCGGAATCACGGACGAAGCCCTCGTTCCAAGCTTTCTCGATCCCAGGCTCAAAAACCTTCTGGATCCATTTCTTCTGCCCGGCATGGAGGCCGCGGTTGAGCGGCTGTTCGAGGCGCGCGAGAAATCCGAGACGATGGTTGTTTTTGGCGATTACGATGTGGATGGGGTGACTGCCACGGCCCTGTTGATCGAGGTGTTTTCTCAACTTGGCTGGAAGGCGCACCATTACCTGCCACATCGGCGGGATGAGGGCTACGGGCTCACCGCCGACGCCCTGAAACATTGCCAGACGAAGCATCAATGCGGCCTGCTGCTGGCGGTGGATTGCGGGTCGAATGCCTTTGACGCGATATCTGCGCTTTCGCGCAACGGTGTGGATGTGATCGTACTGGATCACCATGAGGCTTGCCATCCGCTGCCGCCGGCGAGAGCGATCGTGAATCCTCACGCGCATCCAAACCCTGGGGGAGCAGCGGGTGCGGGTGCTCCGACTCCCTTCTTGGAGCTGTGTTCTGCGGGGTTGGCGTTCAAGCTGGCTCATGCGCTTGTGAAGCGGGGCAGAGAAAAGGGGATCCAGGCGGCTGAGGCTTACGATTTGCGTCCGCTTCTGGACCTGGTGGCCCTTGGGACCATTGCGGATGTGGTGCCGCTGCGGGGAGAGAACCGCGTGCTGGTTGCTGCGGGGCTTGAGCGGCTGGGTTCGACGGCACGTCCGGGCCTTGTGGCGCTGAAGCAGATTGCGCAATGCCCGGTGAAAGTGGGCGTTTATGAGGCGGGCTTCCATTTGGCGCCGCGGTTGAACGCGGCTGGGCGTCTCGAGACGGCCGAGGAATCCCTGGACCTGCTGCGGGCGGGCTCCATGGCCGAGGCTGCAGCGATTGCCGGGAAGCTGAACCAGCGCAACCAGGAGCGCCAGGCGATCGAACGGGGAATTCTTGAGCGCGTCGTTGAGAGAGTGGAACGCGTCTTTCGTCCGGAGGAGAATTTCGTGATTGTTGAGGGAGATCCGGATTGGCACATCGGCGTGGTGGGGATTGTTGCCTCGCGCATCCTGCAGAAATTTTATCGCCCCACGATTATCCTGGGTGGCGATGGTGGCTGCCTTAGAGGCTCGGGGCGGAGCGTGCAGGGGTTCAACCTTGCGGCGGCTCTTCGGGAATGTGGAGACCTGCTGCTACGGCATGGGGGGCACGCCATGGCGGCGGGCGTGACGATCGAGCCGGGAAAACTTGAGGCGTTTCGTGAGCGGTTGAACGGTCTGGCTCGCGCCTCGCTGACCCATGAAACGCTCCAGCCCGCGTTAAGGGTGGACGCGGAGGTGGACCTGGACGAAATCAACATTGCCAGTCTCGGTGCGCTTGAGCGGCTGCGTCCATTTGGCAACAGCAACCCGGCGCCGCATTTTTTTGCCCGGGGGCTTGGGCACCATCGACCCCTGCAACGCATGGGCGCGGACAAACAACACGTCAAAATGTGGGTCACTGATGGGCTGGCCACGCATGAGGCTGTCTGGTGGGGCGCCGGGGAGGGCGCGTTGCCGGTGGGGACGTTTGACCTGGTGTTTGAGCCGAGCGTGAACCACTACAACGGCCGCAGCACGCCGCAACTGAAGGTGCTGGATTGGCGTCCTTCGGAGCCCGGCAATGGCACTTCGGAACTCGAGCTTGGAACGCGCAGGACAACCGGATAGAAACCACGCGCGGCGCCGCTGTTCTTTTGAGTTGGCATCTGTCGCTTCTGCGATCCGCGCATAAATTGCGTCATGTTCTGCGGTCAGGGTGCAGTTCCTGTTGCTCCATCGGATGCTGCCTCTCCCGGTGATTTTTGTGTGCCGCGAAAAAAGCTTGCATGGCTGTTGACTGTGTAGTAAATACTACACAGTGAGCAAAGCCCTGGGCAACTATCTCAGGAAATGCCGGCTTCACAAGCAGCGCGGCGAAGGCAACGTCTTCTCGCTGCGCCGGGTTGCCGGGAGGATCGGCGTGGAGCCCTCATACCTGAGCAAAATCGAGCGCGGGCTGGAGCCGCGCCCATCGACTGAAACGACCCGGGCGCTTGCAAGAGAGTTGGGGGAAGATCCTGACGTATTGCTCGCAATGGCCGGGAAGGTTTCGGACGACCTGCTGGACACTATCCGGAAGCGTCCGAAACTGTTCTCCGCGCTTATTCGTGAAACGAGAGACATGCCCGACCACGCTGTGCTCCGGTTGGTGCGCGAGGTGCGGGATGGCAACTGGTGAACAGAAGGCAGAATATGATCGAACTCAAGAATGATACGTTGGTGGTGAGTTTTCCTGAGATGGAGCACAAGCCATGTGTCTCGATAACATTCCAACGCACGTTGCGAATCCCTGATGATGGTCACGACTATCCCTTGCCGCCCGGTCTGGGCTCATTTCCGTTGCGGCACATAGACGACTATGCTGCCAAGGCGCCGAAGCAGTGGCTGAAACGCGGCGGCGTGCTTTTGCCCATGTGGCAATCGGAAGCACTGTGGCTGGAATTTACCAACAGATTCATTGCGGACAGGCTCACGAGGTATCCTTTCGCGATCAAAGTTGGCACTGGAAAGATCAGTGCCATTACTGGAGAACAGTGGAAGCCTGGCCTTGTCTGCCAGCCCCAGGACTACCTGGTCGTCCCGGAGCAACCCTGGCTCGACGGCTACTGTGTGGAGAAGGGGATGATACGCCAGTTTGTGGCCATGCCCCTGGGTCAGGGATATTCCGTTGAGGAGCAACTAACCGGAGATGCTGAGTTTGGAGGGATTCAGCTTGAAGTCTTTCCGATGCGCTCCGATGTCTTCAACCGGCGCTTCCCTGAACACACCCTGCGCGAGGTGCAGTTCGGCGGTCGTTGTGATTGCTGCATGCTGGAAAGTCCTGCCGCTATGGGCATTGCTCCCGGAGGCAGGATGCGCCAGGAGATATACGAGGATCCGTTCTCCTTTGATGATTGGGACTTGGGCCATAGCAGCCGTTGTTTTGTCCATCTTGTAAACTCGGAAGCCTGGCGGGAAATCACCGGCAGCCTTCCCCCATCGAAGCCGCCTACAGCCGAGCAATACACGATGGCAGGTTTCCCCTGGTTCGAATACTACGACAGCGAGCACGAGGCACTGGCAGGCTCCGGCCGGCTGGCAACGTTGAAGACCGTGAAGCAGAAAGGCAAAGAGATCCGGAAGCCGCTCGCAGACAATCAGTCCGTCAACGTTACCCGAACCGTAAAGCTTCGCGCAGGGTTGAAGCCTCACCAGGTGAGAGAAGGCAGATTCTGAGGTGGAGCCATGAATTCCCGCAATGATGCAAATCCTCACATGAAATGGAGCCGGCCTCGAGAGATCGTGTTCATCCGCCATGGCGAGTCGCTCCGCAACGTTATCATGGGCGACCATTACAATCTTCAGGATGAAGAAGCTGTGGCGCGCTTGGACGGCAAGTACGACCATGACATCCCGCTCACTGAGCGCGGGCATCAGCAAGCACTGATCTCCGGGCCGAGGATTATGGCTGACATTGGCATTCCGGATTTTGTTTACCACTCGGGCTACGTCCGCGCGCAGCAAACGAAGGATTGCCTGCTTGCAGATTTGCCTTCCGAGCAACGCGCAAAGATCCAGGTCCGCCACAGCATAAAGTTGCGCGAGCGCGATCCGGGGTACACCTGGCACATGACCCAGGCCGAGGTGGATCGGCACTTTCCATGGATTAAGGAATACTACCGGCGCGCGGGGAAGCTCTTTTATCGTCCGCCGGGAGGGGAGAGCATACTGGATGTTCACGACGGACGGTTGCACGGGCTTCTGAACTCCGTGATTCGTGACCGGCCCGGGAAGACCGTATGGTTTGTCTGCCACGGCCATGTCATGCGGGCTGCGCGCATTCTAATGGAGCGGCTCACGATTGCCGAAGCTGGCGCGATGGTGCTTGAACCGGTGCTCAACGTTGCGGTCACCCGCTACGTGTACGCACGGGGCGCTTCGGGGCCCCAACGCACTCACCTGAACAAGGTTTACTGGGAGTAGGCCCGACGGGAAAAACCTATTGTGTGTCCTCTGATGGCGTCTCTGCTGCTGCGGGGCTCGGTTGCTCCACCCGTGCCTGCACAGGATCTTTGATTTGCTCTCGCCCGCCGATTCTGCGGTCCTGCTAATGAATTGCGATTCAATGTATTGTGAGACAGGCGGTGGGGTGGCGGTCTGGCGGCTGCTGGGGTTATGAATAGGACGCTACCTGCGGGAGTCGATTCTATTAGCAGATCGCGCAATAAAGCGTAATTTGATAAAACGAAAAATGAAAAGCCGGATGATAATGAAATGGAGCCTGGGAGCATGCCTGACGGTGCTACCGTTTGCCGGCGGGTGCTTGAGGGCGGGAACTGAAACCACAACGAACTTCAGCCCCGTCGAAGCGGCTCAAACGGCGGGAGGGGTGAGTGACTCGGACCAGGCGGCGCTGGCTGCTGCGGCTGCCAACGCCCCGGCGATTGATATCTCCCAGGCGGAGATCCGGCCGGTGCAGGAGGAAAAGCCCCTGCCCACCAACGTCCGGACGATCGGTCCTGCAGGCGATTTGCTGAAGCTTGCCGCCTCGGGTGTGGAGGAGAAGGTGATCATGGCCTACATCACCAACTCGACCGGCATTTTTGGGCTGAGCGCGGACGAGATTATTTACCTGAACGATCTTGGCATCAGCAGTGATGTGATTGCATCGAGCATGCAACATGACCAGGTGTTAAAAGGTGCGGGGGTTGTTGCGGTCGAGCAGGCGCCTGTGCCGGCTGCCGTTGCGGACCTCAACGCGGGGCCTACGAGCAACTGGATTGATGCCGCCGCGCAGCCTTCTGCTGCTCAGGTGGCGCCGCAACCCATAGCCACGGAGCCGCCGGCGACTGTGGAAGCGGTGCCTGCGCCTGCGCCTCAGCCCGAGGTGACCTACTCGACCTTTTACAGCTCGCTTTCTCCTTACGGCACCTGGCTTGAGGTGGATGGATACGGGCGTGTGTGGCAGCCGACAGTGGTCGTGGTGAACTCGGGTTGGAGCCCCTACTATGATGGTGGTCGATGGATTTACACTGATCGCGGCTGGTATTGGGCCTCGGATTATTCATGGGGCTGGGCGCCGTTCCACTATGGCCGTTGGTTCCGGCATCACCGGATCGGCTGGTGCTGGACGCCGGACCTGGTGTGGGGGCCTTCATGGGTTACCTGGCGTTACAACGATGCCTACTGTGGCTGGGCGCCGCTGCCGCCAGCCGCTTATTATCGGCCCGGGTTTGGTTTCTCCTATTACGGCGCATCCGTCGGCGTCAGTTTTGGTTTTGGACTGGGCTATTCTCATTACAACTTTGTAGCGTGGAATTACTTCCCGCACCATCGTCACTACAGAAATCATCACTTGCACGCAGTGCCAATGCACCAAAGGCAGGAGGTTTACAACAATACCCGGTCGGTCACAAAGATCGTGGTGAACAACAACAACATCGTTAATGAGGGAGTGTCGGCACGGCGCGTTTCCGCCGCCACCCGCACGGAGATCAAACCGGTGGCCATTCGCGAGAGCAGGTCGGTTCCCCGGGGCGCCCAGGCGGGTCGGGCGGAGCTGTTGGATTCGGCGGGCAAGACTCTGACCGTTTACAGGCCTGAAACGCCTCGCGTTGAGCGCGCGGGGGGCATTCCGATGGAGAGGGCGCGGACCGGTTTTGCGCAGAGCACGGGCTCCAGCCGTGACGCGGTGGTGAGTGGCGCGAATACGAGGACGATCAGCGGGCGCGACGCTACGGTGCGCACGCAGACCGACAGGCCTTCCAGCCCGCAGACGCGGACGGCGACCACAGCGGCGACAACACCGCTTGCGCCTGCTGCGCCGTCAGCCACCCGGAGCAGGATCGAAGCGCCGAGACCGGCGCCGGCGACTGTTCCTGAGAGGGCATCGGGCACTGTGTCGGCCAGTCCTGCCCGGAACGCGGCCCCGAGTGCGTCAACGCCTGCCATAAGCAGGCCTGTTGCGCCGCCGGCGTCCGCACGACCCGCAGCGGCAGCTACCGAGAGGCGGACCGAGACACCTTCCACGCAGGTTCCTCGAGTGGTGCGTCCCTCTCAGCCAGGGGGATCAACGTCCACCCTCGTTCCCAGGCAGACCGATGCTTCGTCCAGCGCAGAGCGGGTCAGTCCCAGACTTTCCTCGCCGACCGTTTCGTCCAGATCGCCATCTTTTCTTGCTTCGCCCAAGAGCGTGGATGCGCCGGCCAGGGTTGTGCGTCCATCGCCACCGGCGTCCGTGGCGCCTGCGCCCAGTAATGCCGCGAGACAGCCGTCCGCGTTCAGTTCTCCGAGAGCTGTCGCCACGCCGTCCCGCATTGAGCGGCCCGCTGCTCCTCCTGCGGCGGCGCCTGCGCCAGGTTCTTCGAGCAGGCCGTCCTCCGTTTGGGCTTCGCCGCGCGCATCGCAAACACCGGCTCGGGTGGATCGAGCGCCATCGGCCGCGAGCAGCCCGGTTCCGAGCTATAGCGCGCCGACTCGCAGCTACTCCGCGCCGGCGGCTCCGCAAAGGCAGTACTCGGCCCCGGCCCCTACGCGCTCCTACAGTCCGGCGCCTTCTGCTCCGAGCAGGCCCTCGTATTCTGCGCCTTCCGCGCCGAGCCGCCCTTCGCCCAGTTATAGTGCTCCGCAGCGCTCGTCCTCACCATCCTCCTCCTCCGCGAGCCGAGGTGGGAGTTCCTCGCGGGGCCGGGGCGACCGGTAGGGGCGGGGCGGCGGTTCAGCGGGATTTGATTATTTCCTGAAGGACTGTTCGCAAATGTTGCCGTGCGCGGTAGATTCGAGTCTCAACCGCCTTGGCGGAGCACTTCAAGATGGACCCGATTTCCGCCTGGGAGAGTCCCTGGTAAACCGCAAGGATCAGAGGCTGGCGGAGCTCTTCAGGAAGTGCGGCAACTGCGTGGCGGACGGCTGTGACACGCTCGCAGACTTGGATGTGTTGGTCCGGCGAGGCTTCGCGCGCCTGGAGGCTGTCCTGCAAACTGAGTCCAGACTCGTCGTTTTCCGCGTCGAGGGAGACTTGCGGATGCCGGGAGCGCCAACGGTAACGATCGCGCACCAGGTTGCTGGCGATTGCATACAGCCATGTCGTGAACTTCTGATTGGGATCATACTTCCCGCGGTTCTGATACACCCTGACGAAAGTTTCCTGTGCAAGATCCGAAGCGTCTTCCTCACTTTGGAGTGAACGAAGCAAATATTGGAAAAGCTTTTCCCCGTGGCGCTCTATCAAGTTGTTCAAGGCGCTGTCCTGGCTGTTTGCGAGCCGGGACATGTCTTGAGCATCCTGTTCTTCCGAGCTTCCAAGGTTCATTGGACTGATTCTCACATAGAATGGTTATGCCCGGAATGACGTGCGGGATTTGTCCGATGGCGATCCTCCATTGCCTGGCCGCGAAGAAACGTTTGTTTTCCGATCCATGCCAGGTACCGCTTGCCTTGCTCCGCCGGCATCTGCTGGCTGACCTGGATAAAATGCTCCATCATTTCGGCTTCGCAGTTGGCACGCATCCTGGCGCGTTCGAGCAGGGCGTTTCTTATTTCCGCCATAGCGGGGGACGAAGCGCCGAACAACTGTTCGAGTTTCCTGTTTTGTTGTTCGATCTGGCTGCACCTGGCCGCACACCGGGGTAGATAGGCGGCATGCAAATCAGACATACGCGCGAATTCGGTTTCGCTAAGCTTGAACTCTTTCCTAAGCCAGGCCAGCTCCGGCTGATCTGCGCTCATCAGCTCGCGACATGAGGATGTCCCGAGATAATAGACGCCGGTGAAGCCAGCTGCTCCCAGCAGCACGCCTGCCAGCAGAACCCAAATTCCCATTTTCATTTGTGCAATTCGGCAGGGTATGGGTCGATGGATTCGACGTAGCGCATGCTTAGCTCCGTCTTGAGCCGGCTTGTTGTGGCTTGTGCCACGAGAGCCCCGGCAGCGATTCCGGCCGCGAGGACTGCGGAGAGGTAGATGGATGCGAACCCGGGACGCAGGATCACGCTGCCGACCAGGCGCTGCAACCACGAGCCGCCTGCCTGCGGGCCGGCATCGAGCTTTTCGATACGCCGCCACACCCGTTGCTTAAAACGAGGAGGCAACGTTGTGGTGATGGTCCATTCCCGGAGGATCCTGTCCAGACCCTCATCGTCCTGCAAATGTCCATTGGCCTTCATAGCGCAACTGCATGCCTGATTCTATCACATTTCAGCACGGACGTAGTTGTCCGCTACATCCGACCGCTGACTCCGCCTTCAGTCTGTGCATTCAAGAACAAACCTCTCACGCGGTGTTACCGGCGCGTGGATGCCGAGATCATCCACTAATACGCCGCAGATCTAGAGATCCCTTATCCCATATCAACGTTTTTGCGAGAATCGGAGCTGGCCGGGTGATGAAGGCAACCCTCGGCGACCGCTTGTGCCGCAACGACTTCCTTTTTTTTGAGGGATATTGCCTGTGACAGCGTATAAGGAAGAGTTAAGAACAAAAATCATGAAACTGTTTAAACACATTCTCGGCGCCGGAGTGCTGGTTGGCGCGCTCACGTTACCCAATGTCTCAAGGGCTGCCGATCAGGCGGCATCGGCCAAGGCAAAACCTTACCCCTTGCAGGTATGCATCGTTTCTGACGCAAAACTGGGCAGCATGGGCGCGCCTTATGTCTTCGTGCATGAGGGTCAAGAGTTCAAGCTATGCTGCAAGGGATGCCTCAAGGGTTTTAACAAGGAGCCCGGGAAATTTGTGAAAAAGCTTTCTGACTCACAAGAAGCCCGAAAGCGCAATGTGGTAATCCCGGGGAAAGAGTGCGCAGGGCATGCGGGTAAGAAACAATAGCCTGCGCAGGGCAGAGTTGCGGAGCGGCGCGGAATCGGGCGGAAGCGACGCTCTCCCCAGGGAGTGTCGCAAGGAGATGAACACACGAAAAACCCACTCCGGTTCACGTAGAGGCGTTCTTGTTCCCGCGGTTGCAGGTCTGGTTGTGCTTGCTCTGGGAGGATGCACAGGCATTCCTACCTCCGACGAGAAGCGTGCGCGTGAAGATTTAGACGAAGTGCGCGCGATCTACCGGCCGGGAGGCGGCAAACCTTCGTTACCGCTCCTGGATGGCAATGCGACTCTCGGCACACTCCTTACGTATGCCATACTGAATCAGCCAAAGGTTGAGGCGGCTTATCATGACTACGCGGCATCCGTGCAACGCATCACTGTGGAGCGGTCCCTGCCCGACCCGCGCCTGACGCTGGAGCTGGACATACAAGACGTAGTGATGACTCTGATGCCGGGGTTGATGGTGGAGATGCCGCGGTTCCGGCGTCTTCGCATTCGTGCGGATGAGGCCTCCGCTGAGAGCAGGGCCAAGGGCTTCGCATTTGAATCGGCAGTTCTTCGATCCGCGTACGAGGTAAAGAAACCGCTTTATCAACTCCGCTTTCTGGAAGATCGCATCGTAATTCAACGCGAGACGCTGCACCTCCTGTACGAACTCGAGCAAAGCGCGCGCGCGCGGGTTGCCGCAGGTCGCGACACTTTGCAGGACGTGCTGCGGGCACAAATGGAACAGGAGCGGCTAAAAACCGAGATCGAAAATCTGGAAGACTCGCGCAATCCTTTGGTGGCTCAATTGAAGGCGGCTCTCGGGAAGGCAGCGAATGAGCCGAATCCGCCTGTGCCAAAAGAATTCGAGTCAACGCCGCTCGACCTGAGCCCGGACCAGATCCTCAATATGGCTCTCGTGCGAAACCCGAGGCTAAAGCAAATGGAAGCCGAGGTGTGGATGGCCGAGGCAGGCATCCGCATGGCGCATCAAAGCAGGTTGCCCGACATTGCCCTCGGGCTGGAGGCTGACGTAAAAGCCAGCCCGACCATGTGGCGTCCGAGCCTGGGCGCAACGTTGCCTGTATGGCGCGACAGGATTGGCGCTGAAATCGCTGCGGCCCAAGCCCTAAAAAGCGCTGCTCAAGCCCGACTCAATGCGGAGCAGGTTCAGCTTGCGGTCGAGATTGCGGACAAATCGTTTGTGTACAGGGAATCCACTCGCAGTCTGAGCCTTCTGAACGAATCATTGCTTCCGAAGGCCCGCCAGTCGTTGCAGATTGCGCGCGCATCTTATGCTACGGGCAGGACTGATTTTATCGACGTGCAGGACGCCGGGCGATCCCTGCTGGAGTTTCGGTTGGCGCAGGCAGACGCGCGAATTCGCCGGGAACTGGCTTTGAGTGAGTTGTCGTTGCTCGTCATCGGCGTCATGCCGCCGCAGGCACCCGTGCCGGGCGCCGCACAGGAAACTGACCGCATCAAATGAAGATCTTCTCAAGAACATCACTGCCCAAGTTGAATTGTATGCGTAATGCACTCGCCGCGTCTGTCTTGCTGTCTCTGGCGCTTTCCCTGGGTGCCACCGTCACTGGATGCTCCAGGTCCGTCACCTCTTCAAGCCAGGGAGGGAAACAGAAGTACCATTGTCCGATGCACCCCACCTACATCACTGATCGTCCGGGTGACTGTCCCATCTGCAATATGAAGCTTGTGCCCATCAAAGGGGGCGAAGCCGGCTCCAAAACTGAACTGGTGAAGGAGGAGGACTGGATCGCTCGGGTCAGGCCCGGCCAGTTTTACTGCCCGATGGAAGCCGAGCATGTGCAGGATTCTCCAGGCGAGTGTCCAATCTGCCATATGGACCTTGTGGAGAAGAAGAGAATCCCGGTCGATGATGGTCGCGGGGATGCTGAGGGTCACGTTCATGCAGCCGATGAGAAGGCGGGAGGGGTACCCGGGCGGGTGAGTGTTGCCTTGTCGCCGGAGCGGCGTCAAATGATAGGGCTTACTCTGGCAACAGTGCAAATGCGGTCGGTAAGTCGTGAAGTTCGCGCGACCGCTCTCGTGGAACACGACGAGACCAAATATGCCAGGGTCGCCCCTCGGTTTTCGGGCTGGGTGCGGCAGCTCCATGTGAATTCCACGGGTGCCCCTGTGAGAAAGGGACAGCCTTTGTTTACGGTCTATAGCCCGGAGTTGTTCAGCGCCCAGAACGAATACCTGGTGGCCTGGCGAGGACTGCAGCAGGCCAGGGATGGAGGTTCAGCAGCACGGAGAGAGTCGGCTGAAGCTCTGCTGGAGTCAGCGCGATTGAGGCTGACCCTCCTTCAAGTTGGCGAGGATGAGATTCGAGAGCTTGAGAGACGGAGCAAGCCGGGCTTGGATCTGCTCCTGCGCGCGCCGTTCTCGGGGCACGTGATTTCCAGGAATACGGCTGAGGGGGCGGCTTTTCAGGCAGGCGAGTCACTTTACGAGATCTCAGACCTGTCACGTGTGTGGCTTAAAGTTTTTGTTTTTGAATATGAGCTGCCCTCCATTCTGGCGGGGCAGGATGCGGTTATTGAGTTTCCCTATCTGTCCAAGTCGATGCGGGGCGAGGTGGCGTTTGTTTATCCGCATATTGACCCGCAGACCAGAGCGGCCCAGATACGGATCGAGTTAGATAATCCGGGCCATATTGTGCGGCCGGGGATGTGGGCCAATGTGCGAATACTTGTGGACGCTGGAAAGAGGCTCACGGTCCCTGCCAGTGCAGTCATCAATACGGGCCGGCGCCATGTTTCATTTGTGGACTCGGGCGACGCACATCTCGAGCCTCGTGATGTTACAGTTGGCATTAGGACCGATGACTATTATGAAGTGCTTTCGGGCCTCAGCGAGGGCGAGCAGGTCGTCACCCGGGCGCTATTCCTCGTGGACTCGGAGAGCCAGTTGAAGGCTGCTATTGCGGGCATGGGCGCCGCAGGCGGGCACGAGCATTAAACTCCGATCCTCCGAAGGTTGCGAGTATGTCAGATCCCATCAAGCCCCGGCTCCTCCGCCGACACGAAGATTCGTTGATCGAACGAATCATCGAATGGAGCGCGCGAAATAAATTCAGCGTTTTTATGATGGTTGGGTCCCTCTTCATTGCCGGCGTTTACTCGATGCGGCATGCCCCTTTAGACGCCCTGCCGGATCTTTCTGATGTGCAGGTTATCGTCTTCACCGATTGGGAGGGGCGCAGTCCGAACCTTGTGGAGGATCAAATCACATACCCGATCGTGACGAAGCTGGTCAGCGCTCCAAACGTGCGTGTGGTGCGCGGTTACTCGTTCTTTGGGTACTCCTTTGTTTACGTGGTTTTCGAGGACGGCACGGATCTGTACTGGGCACGCTCCCGTGTGCTTGAATACATGCAGGGTCTGGCCGGTTCACTTCCGGCGGGGGTGACTCCGACGCTAGGTCCGGACGCGACCGGGGTGGGGTGGGGATTTCAATACGCATTAGTGGACAGGTCGAAGAGGAACGACGCGGCAGACCTGCGGTCGTTCCAGGACTGGCACTTGCGCTACTGGATCCAGAGCGTTGAGGGAGTCGCCGAGGTGGCGACGTTTGGTGGATTCCAAAAGCAGTACCAGGTGGATATCGATCCGAACAAACTCCTGGCCTATAACATACCATTGACCAAAGTTGTCTCCGCGATTCGCAGCGCCAACAATGATGTCGGTGGCCGCGAACTGGAGCGATACGGGACCACGTACCTTGTCCGCGGCATGGGTTACATCCAGGATCTTGAAGCGCTCCGGTTGGTGGTGGTTGGGGCTAACACGACGGGCACGCCCGTTCTGCTTCGGGATGTGGCGAACAATATTGCTTTTGGGCCGGAGATGAGGCGTGGCGCCGGTGACTTCAACGGAGAGGGTGAAACCGTGGGGGGCATTGTTGTTGTTCGCTATGGGCAGAACGTTCTGGAAGTCATCAACCGGATCAAGGCAAAGCTTGAGGACGTGAAACGCTCACTGCCGCCGGGGGTGGAGATCGTCATTACTTATGACCGTTCCGACTTGATCAAGCGCTCCATTCGAACTTTGACAAGAACCATTATTGAGGAGTCGATCATCGTAGCGCTAGTGATCATCTTGTTTTTGCTGGATTTCGGCGGTGCTGCTCGCGCCATTATCACACTACCGATCGCCGTCGCGCTGGCATTTATTCCCATGTATCTGATGGGGCTCACGGCGAACATCATGTCCCTTGCCGGCATCGCGATCTCTATCGGGGTGATCACGGATGAGGCGGTGGTGATGGTCGAGAACGTACACAAGAAGCTGGAGCATGCGCCTCCGGGTCTCACGCGCCGACAACGTCAGGAGATTATCATTATGGCGTGCAAACAACTCGGCAAGCCGTTGTTTTTTGCGCTGCTTGTCATTACGGTGAGTTTTCTCCCGGTGTTCACCCTTGAGGCGCAGGAAGGGCGCCTCTTCAAGCCGCTGGCATTCACAAAAACGTTCACAATGGCCGGTGCGGCTTTTCTGTCCATCACGATTGGTCCCGCCCTTATCGCCCTGATGACCGGGGTCAAGGTAATTCCGGAGCACAGACACCCCATCAGCCGCCTCATGCATCAGCTTTACTATCCCTGGGTTGGCGCGCTCATGCGGCGCAGGGTGCTATCAATCCTGATTGCCCTGGCGGCGGTCGGGTCCTCTATCCCGGTTTTTCTGAGACTAGGCTCCGAGTTCATGCCGCCACTCAACGAGGGGACGATTCTGTATATGCCCACGACGCTGCCCACGATCTCCATCACGGAAGCGACCCGTCTGATGCAGATTCAGGACCGGATCATCAAACAGTTTCCGGAGGTGCTCACGGTGCACGGAAAAGCTGGCAGGTCGGAGACTGCGACGGACCCGGCTCCTATGGAAATGTTTGAAACGGTGGTGCAACTCAGGCCGGAGTCTGAGTGGCGCAAATTGAAACAGAAGCGCTGGTACTCAGGCTGGGGCCCTGAGTGGGCGCAAAAAGTCTTGCGGAAAATCTGGCCGGATGTCCGCCCAATCACATGGGATGAGTTGGTTCAGGAAATGGATGAGGCTCTCCAGATTCCCGGGCAGGTGAATGCCTGGACGATGCCAATAAAGGCGCGGATTGACATGCTCTCGACGGGGGTCCGGACTCCGGTTGGAATTAAGATTTTCGGTCCGGACCTGGCGGTCATCAACAAGCTTGGAGAACATCTCGAATCTGTAATGCTGGAGGTTCCCGGGACCCGGAGTGTTTTCTCCGAACGCACAACCGGAGGTCTCTACCTGGACATCATTCCCAACCGGGCCGAAATCGCGCGATACGGTTTGAATGTGGAGGATGTCCTCTGGCAGGTGGAAACTGCTATCGGGGGCATGGTGGTGGACAGGACGGTGGAAGGCAGAGAGCGCTATACAATAAATGTTCGCTATGCTCGCGAGTTGCGCGACGATCCTCAAAAACTGGAGCGGGTGCTGGTCCCGCTTGCTGGAGTTGGCATGGATTCCGGCACGCGAGAGGGCATGGCTCCCGGACAGGGCTCTGCATCAAAGACCGGAAACAGTATTTCCCAGGTGCCTCTTGGGCAGTTGGCAACCATCCGCACTACCAGCGGGCCGCCGTTGATCAGAAACGAGGATGGAGCGCTCACAGGCTGGGTGTACGTGGACATGACGGGTCGCGACATCGGCAGCTATGTGGCTGACGCCCGGAAGGTGGTTTATGAAAAGATTGAGAAGGGTGGTCTCCTTCCTCCCGGGTATCGGCTGGAATGGACGGGCCAATATGAACACATGCTGCGAGTGAAGGAGAGGTTGAAAGTAGTGATCCCCATCACGCTCGCAATAATATTTGTCCTTCTCTATATGAACTTCAAGAGCATCCCGGAGACATTCATCATTCTGCTTTCGATTCCATTTGCGATGACAGGTTCGATCTGGTTCCTGTGGGCACTCGATTACAACCTCAGCATCGCAGTGTGGGTTGGCATTATTGCGCTCTCAGGATTAGCGGCGCAAACAGGCACTGTGATGATTATTTATCTGGACGAGGCCTTTCATGCCTATCAGAAGGCCGGTCGAATGAAAACCCAGCACGATCTATTTGAGGCCATCACTTACGGGGCCGTGCAACGGGTTCGCCCCAAGCTTATGACCGTCTGCATGATCACTTTGGGTTTAGTTCCGGCGCTCTGGGCTCATGGGGCGGGTGCGGAAGCGATCCAGCGAATCGCCGCGCCTATGATCGGGGGGCTGATCACTTCCACGATCCTGACGCTCGAGATCGTTCCGGCCATATACTCTCTCTGGCGTGGCCGGCAGGTGGAATGGGTGAGAGGACCAAAGCCGGAAAAGAAGACCTGGGCTGAACTTAGCGAGGGCTTCGTCCAACTGGAAAAGGAGGACCACGAGGCGGAGTTGGTTCGCCAGGCAGACATGGGGCTGGGCAGTGCAAAGTGAGGGAGGCATGCCCCTGAGTGGCGTCGCGGCAAGCTGCGGGTCCTCCGTCGCCTGCGCCTGTGCCATCATTCAGGGTCTGATGCGTATCCATGACGCATGCGTGCTCCGGTTCGCACAGGCGTGCGACTACTTTTCAAACTTTCAAAAGCGCCTGACGGGTGGCATCATGCGGCGCGGTGGGCATCACCCCTCAACAGTTCGAGAGTCTTCAGAATCGTTTGGCCGGGCCGCGCCGTGCTGCGAGTCCCGTGCCCGGCTCCGTGCTGGGCACTGCCATTCTTGCGCGCGGAACAATTTTGGGGATTGATCCTTCCCTGCGAGGCACGGGTTTCGGCGTGGTGCGGTTGGTGAAGTCGCGTCCGGAGTTGGTGGCGCACGGCACGATTGCGTGTCGCCCGACGTGGGAGCGGTCGCGGTGCCTGGCGCGGATTTCGCAAGTTATCCGGGAACTGCTGAAGAAGCATTCGCCGGACGTGTGCGTGATCGAGAGCCTGTTTTATGCGCAGAACTTTCAAACTGCTTTGATCATGGGGGAGGCGAGGGGGGCATCCCTGGCGGCGATAGCGGAAGCGGGCATTGAGATATACGAGATTGCGCCCCGGAAGGTGAAACAGGCAATTGTGGGACATGGGGCGGCGCAGAAGCTGGCCGTTGCGAAAATGGTGCAGCGGTTGCTGGGGTTGGCCGAGCCGCCGGCTCCCGACGCTGCCGATGCATTGGCGCTGGCGCTGGCGTTTGCCCAGGAGCAGCGGCGATACAGCCTGAAACCGCCCAAACGAATTTGAGATGATTACCTTTTTGAACGGCAAACTGGTCGAGAAGCTGCCCACGCAGGTTACTGTGGACGTGGCCGGGGTAGGTTACGAAGCTCTCATTCCTCTGTCCTCTTACGATAAACTGCCGGAGCCCGGGCAGGAGGTGCGGTTATTGACGCACCTTTCCGTGCGGGAGGATGCGCATGTGCTTTACGGGTTCATGAGCCCGGCGGAGAGAAGCCTTTTCCGGCTTCTAATAAACACCGTGAGCGGCATTGGGCCCAAGATTGCGCTGAACGTTCTGAGCGGGATGAGCGTGGGCGCTTTCAAGGGTGCGGTGGCCAACGGAGATGTGAAAGCCCTTTCCCAAATCTCGGGCGTGGGACGCAAAACAGCCGAGCGCATTGTCGTCGAGTTGAGGGACAAGATTGGCGAGGCCGGGGCATGGGAAGCGGCCAGCGAGCAGCGCGGGTTGTCATCCGAGGATCAGAAGGTCAACGACGCTGTGTTGGCGCTGATGGCGCTTGGCTTCAAGCAGCCTGAGGCGCACGAGGCTGTCCGGGGCGCTGTGGCTGTGCTCGGGGGCGGCGCGGCTCTCGAGGATATCGTCCGCGCCTGTTTGAAAAAGCAATGAGCAGCGCGGATAGGGGAGCATCTCGAGGAAATAGCGCGGGCCGCCGAAAGAGCGGCGTGATCGTGCCGCATGTGCCGACGGGGATGCAACGGGTTTTGGCGCGGCTGCTTTACCTGCTTGTCCAGGCCGTCTCCCTGACGATCCGGTACCGGTGGGTGGATCAGACGAAATATTTCAGTAACAAGGCGAGGGGACCGGCGATTGTCTGTATTTGGCACAACCGCCTGGCGTTGTGTCTCCCAATCTACAACCGTTTTGCGCGGCGGGGGGCGGGTCAGCCTGGAATGGCTGCGATGGCCAGCGCGAGCAAAGATGGGGCTTTTCTGAGCGCGGTACTGGAGTCTTTCGGCGTCCGGGCGGCCCGCGGTTCCTCCAGCCGGAGAGGTCCGCAGGCGCTGCTGGAACTCACGGGCTGGGCGGAGCGCGGGTGCGATCTGGCCATCACGCCGGATGGGCCGCGAGGGCCTCGCTACGTTGCTCAGCCGGGCGTGATCTCTCTGGCACAGGTTACGGGACTGCCCATCCTCCCCAGCTGCTATAACCTTTCCCGGAAGATTCGAGTAAAAAGCTGGGATGCATTTCAAGTGCCGCTGCCGTTTTCGCGGTGCGACGTGGTCATCGGGCCGCCGATGTTTATTTCGAGAGATGCGACCGACGCCGAGCGTGAGAAAGCGCGGAGTGCGCTTGAAGGGACGCTGAGGGATCTGGCGAAGGATTAAGAGGAGGAACCTGGATGAGGCGTCCGCCGCCGCTCAGGTTTGGCAAAGCGTTTGCGCGCGGCCATGATTGTGCGGACGTAATTGCTCGTTGTGGGAAAGCCGATCTGCTGGATAAAAGACTCGCTATTCGTTTCGGCGGCGCCGGTTTTCCATCTCAATACGTTGCGGCGGCCGGCGTTGTACTCCGCGAGGGCGTAGGGGAGAGGCTCATCCGCGCTGCCGTATTTGGAAAGCGCCTTGTGCAAGTACCATGTTCCCGCCAGCGTGTTGGTGGCCGGATCCAGGCAGTGTTCGTGGTGAAAGCTTCCGATCCTTTCGCTGTCCGCCCATTCCCGGGCTGCGTCGGCCCCCACTTGCATGAGGCCCAGTTCGCCGGCCTTTCCCCGGACGCCGGCATCGAAGCGGCTCTCGCGCCACACGACAGCCTTGACCAGTCCGAAATCCATTTCGTACCGGCTGGCGGCCGCGTGGATGACGTCATCATGCCTGTGCTCGATGTAACCCTGCCAAAACCAGAACAGCGCTGCCGATGCCACGAGGCCGACCGCCGCGCATGTGCTGATCCACTTCCACTTCACTCCCTTTGTTTAATGCAGAACTCGGGCGAGGTCGAGACGAAGCAGCATTTTTGAGTCGGTGAAGACCGCGTAGTGAGAGCTGCGGGCGGTTGACCCTGAAACCCTGCGGCGATAGCATCGGCTCATGGAACGCTTTGTCCGGCTCCTGTCCTGAAATGATTGCCCGCGTGACCCTTGAAATAGCGCTGCGGAAGGAGTTTGACTACCTTATTCCGCCTGAGCTTGAAGGGCAGGTGGATGTGGGCAGCCGGGTTCAAGTGCCGTTCGGCCCGCGAAAAGTGCTGGGGTGCGTCACCGCCCTGGTTGCGGATTCGGCGTATCCAAATCTGAAGCCCATCATCAAGGTCATTGGGGCGCAGACACTGGTCACGCCGAACGTGTTGCGGCTGGCGAGGTGGATGGGGGAGTATTACTGCTGCGCGCCGGAAATTGCATTGAGATCCGTTCTGCCGGACGCGGTGAGGCAGGAGGCTCCCGGCTGGCGAGAGCGGCTATGGGTTCGGGCGCTGCAGCCTGCCGGTGAGTTCCCGAAGCTCTCGAAACGGCAGCAGGAGGTCTGGAATCTGGTCGAGGAGCGTCGGGAAATAGCCCTTACAGAGCTGCTGGAAGCGGCGGGGACCACGGCGTCAACCGTGAAACGGCTGGAGGACAGGGGGCTTGTGGCGATTGCGCCTGAAATATCGGAGAGAGACCCCTATTCCAACGAGACCATTCTGCCCTCGCAACCGTTGCGACTGAGTGAGGCCCAGGCCGGCGCTCTTGAAGCAATTGAAAAGGGGATTGACCGGGGTCTTCCAGCGATGCTGGAGGATGGGCCGACGGGAAGGAAAAAGGCCACGGGCAAAGATCCGGGTGGAACCTTCCTGTTGTTTGGCGTGACGGGCAGCGGGAAGACCGAGGTGTATTTGCAGGCGCTGGAGCACGCGCTGACCCAGGGCAAGGGTGGGATTGTGCTGGTGCCTGAGATCTCCCTGACGCCCCAGACCGTCGAGCGCTTCAAAGCGCGGTTCAGCCACGGCGCAAACCGCACCCTGGTTGCTGTCCTGCACAGCCATCTCTCTTCGGGCGAGCGTCACGATGAATGGCACAAAATCCGCCAGGGCAGGGCGCGGGTGGTCATTGGGGCGCGCTCGGCGGTATTTGCCCCCGTGGAGCCGCTCGGGATTATCATTGTTGATGAAGAACACGAGGGAAGCTACAAGCAGGAGGAAGCGCCTCGTTACAATGCCCGCGACCTTGCCATCGTGCGCGGGCGGATGGAAGGCGCCGCTGTCGTGCTGGGGTCGGCCACGCCTTCCCTCGAAACATTTTACAACTGCCACGAAGGCAAATGCACGTTGTTGGAGCTGCCCGCTCGCGCGGACGACAAGAAAATGCCGATTGTGCGGGTGGTGGACATGCGCCAGACGCTGCGACGGGGAAACTCGATCCCGATCCTGTCCGCTCAGTTGGTGGAGGCGATTATGCAGCGGCTCGAACGCCGGGAGCAGGTGATACTGTTTCTGAACCGGAGAGGCTACGCCAGCGCGCTGCAATGCCCGCGTTGCGGCTATGTGGCAGGCTGTCCCAATTGCAGTCTCAGCCTCACCTACCATCGAAGAGATCAAAAACTCTGCTGCCACGTGTGCGGTTACGCCGAGCCTGCGCCGAATGTTTGTCCCGCGCCAAACTGCCGCAACCCCGCCATTCGCTTCTCGGGGCTGGGCACCCAACGGGTGGAGGAGACGTTGCAAAAGATTTTCCCGAAGGCGCGCGTCGTGCGAATGGATTCAGACACGCTAAAGAAGAAAGAGGATTACCGCCGCGTGCTCGGCGATTTCCGCGCCGGAAAGATTGATATTCTTCTCGGAACGCAAATGATCGCGAAGGGGCTCCACTTTCCGAACGTCACATTGGTCGGGATCATTTATGCGGATCTTGCGCTGCACCGTCCGGATTTCAGGGCTGGCGAGCGCACCTTCCAATTGCTTACCCAGGTCTCAGGTCGTGCGGGCAGAGGCGATGTCGAGGGTGAAGTCGTGGTCCAGGCGTTCACGCCGCATCATCCTGCAATCCAGTTTGCCCGCCGGCACGACTTTCCCGGGTTTTACGACCAGGAAACGCAGTTTCGCAGGGAGCTCCGGTATCCCCCCTTTGCCAGGGTGGCGCTACTCACGTTTCGCAGCCGCAACGAGGACAAGGCGAAGTTCTTTTCCGCACATGTGAAAGGCTTGATCGAGAGGTCCTGCGGCGACTTGAAAGGCCTGGTCATCTCCGGGCCGGCTGCCGCGCCATTGCAGCGGGCGGAGGGTTACTATCGCTACCAGGTCATGCTCAGGTTGCGTCAAATGTCCGCGTTAAGCCGAAGGCTTGCCGAGCTCACACAGGGGTTGACCTTTCCGGACGACGTGACCCTGACGATTGATATTGACCCGATGGATTTGGGATAGCGGACCCTGTTACTCCTGCTTGCGGAGGCCGACGGAATGCGCGATGTCCTCGAACTCCTTTTCCTCGATCTGTTCGAGTTCCTTCCCCTTGGCCGCCAGCTTTTCGTTGATCTTGATGACCTTCTCGGTCATTACCTCGTGAGTCTCCTCCGAGCCGCCGACCAGGACAAAATTCTTTCCGGTGGTCAACCGTTTATGTCCATCGGAGTCCAGGCCAACGCCAAGCATTAGCGCCTTTTTACTGCGTTTTCGCGCCATCGTCGTTTCAAGCTAAAGTCAGCCGCGGGCGGGGTCAACTGCGATCGGTCTCGATGGATTTGATATTGCCGGGGGAGAGTGGAAGCCGGGGCAAACTATCGTTCGACTCCCTATTGGACTTCATTACAATTGCGATTATGTCGAAAACCGGATTATTCCTGCATGCGCTTGCTTTTGCAGCGGTCCTTGCGTGCGGATCTTTCAAGAGCCGGGCCGCCACGAATGCGCCGGCTGCAATGGTGGAGATTCCCAAGAGCCTGTTCATTTCGATTGCGGCTCTGTCGCAGGTTCCGGATGCGCAGGTTCGCTCGTGGTTCGAGCATATCATGAAACATCATCGCGCGCCGGGAAGTCCCCAACGGATCAACTCGCTGGTGCTAACCACTATTGGCCTGACCGATCCCGCTGCGGAGGATGCGGGTGGAGCGCTGCTTCTGGCCTCGCCGCCGCCTGGAGCGGATTCCAGAGGATACTCGTCGGCGGGCGGGAATCGAAAGCTCGATATTGTGGCGAAGTATTTCGAGTGTTTTGACTCGATTTACGTCGGAACAATGAATCTGAAGTGGAAAGGGGCCACAGGAACAAAGTATAACGCCGGCATTCAGGATGCCGAGTTTCGCCGCAGAAACATCCAGGTCTCGACGAACCTTATGGATCGGTTTATGGCGACGTATCCCGGGCTTCAATTCCAGTGGTATATCTCCTACGAGGCCAACCTGAACTATTTCACAGATACAAGAATCAAGGATGGCTATGTGGCGTTCAACTCGGAGTTGTGCCGGGAGATGAAAAAGAGGCGAGATGCGGCCATCCTGTGGTCTCCGAATTTCTGGACGCGGTCGAAACTGTTGACGGATCAGAACCGCGCCGTCCTGGCGGCGAATTTGAAAGATCATTTCTCACGGGCGTCGATCTCGGAAGTTCATTTTCAGGATCATCGAGGCGGCAGTTCGCATTATACCGCCTCGCGAAAGTTCACCGCGGAAGACACGAAATACTACTACGACCTTCTCAAGAGCCTGGGAGGACCGGAAATTGCCGTGAACGTCGAGATGTTTGTGCGCAAAATCGCCCGGGGCAAGCAGACCACTGTGGCCATGAGCCATGCGGATTACGTGAAGCACATGGAGGAATACGCGAAATACCGGCTGCCCCTGGGAGCGTCCTGGGAGATCCGGTATTGGTATCCCGCGCACTGGAACCCGGCCATGTGCGGAGCGGATCATCCGCCTCGCGGGCCTGCGCGATAGCCCGGATTGATGCTCTCAGGGGAGTTGCCGCAGTGTGGTCGCAGAATCGGCGGTCACTTCGTTCCAAGCAATTGAACCCGGTATTCCGTCGGGGATTGTCCGACGATCTTTTTGAACACCCGGTTAAAATGCGTGAGAGATTGAAAGCCCACTTCGAAGGCGATTTCGCTGACTCGCAGGTTCGGGTTTAAAAGGAGGTTTTTGGATTTCTCGATGCGGACGCGGGAAAGGTAATCGGTGAAGTTCACACCCGTCACCTTCTTGAACATCTTGCAGAAGTAAAAGGTGCTGGTGTTCACCGCCCTGGCCACGTTTGCCAGGCGAAGATTCTCCGTCTGGTGTTCACGGATGTAATCTTTGGCGCGAGTGATGACGGGCGGCTCGGAGTTTTCCTGCTGCATGACCACCTGGTTGCTCAGCATGGAGAGGTGCTGCGCGAAGATCTCGAGCATCCTCACGAGCGCCTCATGCTGCCGAAGCGGGATGACTTTCGTGCCGAAGTAAGCTTCACGGAGTAGATCGGGTTCGATCTGCACGCCCCACTCGGCCACAAGTCTGCAGGCGCGATCAAACTGCGTCTGGGTGGGTTGCTTCCGGAACACCTGGCCTGTCTGCAAATAGCCGATCAAGCGGTCTCCCAGCCGCACCGGTACGGCCGTATCGCACAGCCCGGCGGGGCAAACCAGGGTCCGGGCCTCGTTCACGGCGGAATCTGAAAGCTTCTCCTGCACTTGCAGGCAGCACGCGCAGGCTTTGCTCTTCTCTGACACAATCGCGCAGAACGGACTTTCGTTGCGTTTGCCGTGATGCGGCAGCTGCCATGTTTCGATCGGGCGCAGTGCCACCGGCATACCTGTCGATTCTGTGAACGCACGCTCGTAATCCTGGAAAAGCTTCGAATTGGCCAGCGTTTCAATGAGGCTGCGATCCGCGCTGGTGCTCCCCTTCCTGGACCTCAGGCCGAACCTTCCGCCGGGGGATTTGGGGGACGCCGGGGCGGCTTGAGGGGCAACATCGGCGTGGTCGGAACCTTCCGGTTCCGGAACATGCCGCACAAATGTTGTTTGCATGCGGACAATTTAAGGGAAGACCTCTCTACTGACAACCGATAAAGGTGAGGAAATGGCAAAAAATGGCAAGCTCTAAAAAAATCATAAGTAATTCATGCAAAGATACGTATGATACCCATAGGGTCAAATATGCTAAGTCACGTCACCGTGGGTATATGAGTCACTTGGCGTGCTTACGAAACAGAGTATAGAGCGCAGGCAGGACCAGGAGGGTTAGCAGAGTGTTTGTGAAGATGCCGCCAATGACGACGGTCGCCAGTGGGCGTTGCACTTCACCGCCGATGCCCACGTTCACTGCCATGGGGATGAAGCCCATTGCGGCGACCAGCGCGGTCATCAAGACCGGGCGCAACCGGACCAGGCAACCTTCGCGCACTGCTGAATCCACCGGCGTTCCGGCTTCGATCTTCTGCCTGATGAATGTGACCAGGACGAGGCCATTGAGGATGGCCACGCCGCTGAGGGCGATGAATCCGATGGCTGAACTGACCGTAAAAGGAAGGCCGCGAAGCCACAAGGCCAGCACGCCGCCGACCAGTCCCAGTGGAATGCCGGAGGCGACGATGAGGACGTCGCGCAGGCTTTTCAGGCTGAAGAACAGCAGGACAAAGATGAGGGCCAGCGCCATTGGCACAACGAACATCAGGCGTTTATTTGCCCGCTGCATGTTTTCGAACTGGCCGCCCCATTCGATGGTGTAGCCTTCGGGCAGTTTTACCTGGACCGCGATCCTTTGGCGGGCTTCCGCGACGAAACTTTTTACATCACGTCCGCGCACGTTGCACTGCACGGTGATGCGCCGTTTGCCCCACTCGCGGTTTATGGTGGAAGGGCCTTCGATTTCAGTTATCTCGGCAAGTTGGTTTAGAGGCAGGACGGGGCCGGACGCGGTTGGGATCAAGGTGGCGGCCAGGGCAGCCGGATCGGTGCGTTGCCTGTCAGGCAGACGCACGACCAGTGGAAAGCGTCGCTGACCTTCCCGCACGTCGCCCACCCGTCGTGACCCCACGGCCTCGATGATATTCAGCACGTTGCGGGCCGGCAGGCCGTAGCGGGCGATGGTCTCCGGGTCCACGCGCACTTGCAGGAAGGTTTGACCAGTCAACTGTTCGACCGACGCTTCGCTTGCGCCGCGCATTTCAGCCAGGACTGCTTGCACCTCACCACCCAACCGGCGCAGCTCTTCGAGGTCGTCGCCATAGACCTTGATGGCAATGTCGCCCCGCGCTCCGGCAATCATTTCATTGAGCCGCATCTCGATAGGCTGGCTGAAGGCCGGTTTAAGCCCCGGCACCTGGTTGAGCATGTCGCGCATCCGGGTGGTCAACTCCTCCTGCGTGCGGGCTTTCCTCCACTCTGCGCGAGGTTTGAGCGCGAGGAAGAAATCCGCCAACTCCACGCCCATGGGGTCGGTAGCTACCTCCGCGGTGCCCAGGCGGGTCCAGATGTGTTCGATTTCGTCGGGGAACTCCTTCATGAGCATCTGCTCGATGTGGTCGTTTTGCGCCACGGCTTCTTCGACGGAAATGCCCGCGAGGCGCACCGTGGTTCCGACAATGGCGCCCTCGCCGAGCCTTGGCAGGAATTCGCCGCCCATCCGCGAAGCGATCAGCAGCGCGCCGGCGAACAAGACCGCCGCGCCCAGGAGCGTGAGTTTTCGAAACCGCAGTGCTGCATCCAGCGCCGGCTCGTAAAGACGATGCGCCAGCCGGACCAGCCAGGGCTCTTTCTCCTTCACCTGTTTGGGCAGAAACAGGGCCGTGAGCACGGGCGTGACCGTAAATGTGAGGATGAGCGAGCCGAGCAGCGCGAAAATGAGCGTGAGTGCCATTGGTTTGAACAGTTTTCCTTCGATGCCCTGCAGAGAGAGGATGGGAAGGAAAACGATCATGATGATGCCCACCCCAAAAGCCACTGGTCGGGCCACTTCCATCGGGGCGCTTTGGAGCACCTCCTCGCGTTCCTCTTTGGTCAGAGGGCGTCCCAGTTGATGCTGCCGGTCCGCCAGGCGCCGCATGGCGTTCTCGACCATCACCACCGCGCCGTCCACGATCAACCCGAAGTCCACCGCGCCGAGACTCAGCAGGCTTGCCGCGATACCGGCCTGCAACATGAGATTGCCGGCAAACAGCATGGAAAGCGGAATCGCGACGGCTACGATGAGGCCGGCCCGCAAGTTGCCCAGGAACGCGAACAGGACTGCGATGACCAGCAGCGCTCCGGCGAGCAGGTTGTGCCTGACGGTGCGAATCACGTTATCCACGAGTTCCGTCCTGTCGTAGAGCACTTCCAGCCTGACATCCGGCGGCATGAAGTTCTGGACCTCGACGAGTTTCGCCTTTAATGCGTGCGTGACGACGGCGCTGTTTTCACCCATGAGCATGAAGCCCAACCCGAGCACGGCTTCGCCACGGCCGTCGGCCGTCACGGCGCCCCGGCGAATTTCGTGATCCTCCTTGACTATGGCGACGTCGCGCACCCGGACGGGCGACCCGTTGTGGCTTGTGATGACGATGTTGCCGATTTCGACGACGTTTGTCGTCAGGCCGACGCCATGGACCAGCAGAGATTCTCCCCCGCGGACAATCTGTCCGCCGCCGACATTCTGATTGTTGGCCTGCAACGCCTCGACGAGGTCCTCGAAGGTCAGCCGGTATTTGACGAGGCGGTCGGTTTCCACGACGACGTGGTATTGTTTTTCGAACCCGCCCCATGTGTTCACCTCGGCCACGCCGGGCACTTTGCGCAACTCCGGCTTCACCACCCAATCCTGCAAGACGCGCAGGTCGGTGGGCGTGCGGTTCGTATCTGTTGACCGAACGACGTAGTGGAAGACTTCACCCAGGCCGGTGGCAATCGGCCCGAGTTGGGGGCGTTCCAGACCTTCCGGGAGTTCGACCGTCTGGAGACGTTCCGTGACGAGTTGTCTCGCGCGGTAGATATCCACGGAATCGTCGAACGTGGCGACGACTTGTGACAGGCCGAACTTTGAAATGGAGCGGACATTTTGCAGGCCCGGCAGGCCGCTGATGGCCAGTTCCACGGGAACGGTGATTTGCGCCTCGGTTTCCTGCGGATTGAGCGCGGCCACGGTGGTGTTGATTTGCACCTGCACCGGCGTGGTGTCCGGGAAGGCGTCAATGGGAAGAATGCTCAACGTCCGCCCGCCGATGAGGGCGAGCGACGCCGCCAGAACGCAGACCAGCAGCCGGTTTTTGAGCGAGAAGCGGATGATCCAGTGTAGCATCGTGAAGATTCCTTAAGGGGTGGATTCAGTCATCGGCGCACCCGGCCCCGAGCCGCGACATTAACATGGCGGACTTGATGGCGAAGGCGTGGCGCACAGCGACCCGGTCTTCCGGCTTCAATCCCGCCAGGACTTCCAGCCGGCCGTCATATTGTGCGCCGAGTTGAATGGCTCGGGCGTCGAACAAATCATCGGCGAGCTTCACAAAGACGAAAGGCTTGCCCTCGACACGCTGAATCGCCGACGCCGGCAAGAGCATCGCTCCCTCGGCCTGCCGCGTGAGAATCCGCACGGTGGCGAACATCTTGTCCTTGAGCAGACCGTCCGGGTTTGCGAACTCCGCGCGGGCGCGGGCCATGCGGGTGCGCTCGTCCACGGCTGGGCCGACCCAGGTCAGTTTGCCCATGAAGACGCTGCCCGGCAGGGAATCCACTCGCAGTTCCACGGCCTGGCCCGGTTTCACCCGCGCCAGGGTCGCTTCGGGCACTTGCAGCATGGCCCAGACGGTGGAAAGATCCACGAGCGTGAAGAGGGGCTTGCCGGCATCCACCAGGGAGCCTTGCACGGCCATGCGCTCCACGATGTTCCCCGCAAACGGCGCGCGGACTTCCATGAGCACCTGCTCCTGCGGTTTGTGGCCCATTGCATCTATCTGCTCCTCGGTGAAACCCAGGGTCCGCAACTGCTGACACGCGGCGCGGTGGCCGGCTTCGGCCTCCTGCAACGCCTGTTCGGAAGTGACGCGCTGCTCGCGAAGTTTGCGTTCCCGATCCAGCGTTTGGTGGGACAGCACCGCCTTGGCGACAGCTTCGGCGATGGAGGCGGACCAGATTTTTGCCACCGTCTGCTTTTCCGCGACATTCGATCCCAGGTCCACGTCCACTGCCTGGATGATGCCGCTGACCGGCGCGGCGATCTGTGCCAGCTTGTTTTGGTTGAAGTTTACTTCCGCGACACAATCAACGGCTTCCGCAATCGCGCCGGTTTCCGGGGTTGCCGTCTGAATGCCGACAATGGCCGGGGAGTTTGTCGAGGGCAGGCGGACCTTCATGCTTTCGCCCGGCTTGAGCGTTGCAGCCGTGTCCGGTCTGCAAACGGCGCACTGCGATTCGGGCACACCATGCTCGGCGCACATGAGGACGCCATCTATAGTTTTGGTGTGAGGCGCTTGATGGTCGCCGGGGCCGTGACTGTGGCCGGCGTGGCTGTCGTGGTTTTCGTGCTTTTTGCAGCCGGCGAGCAGTGCCATGACTGCGACGGCAGAAATGGCGGCAAGTTTTGGAGCGATTGGTGTCTTCATACGAGGGATTAATCTGGTGATTGAATTCACGGTTGAAGCCGCATTGTTTCCCCGGCGAGAGACTCCAGTTCGGTCTGTGCGAGGTTCAGTTCGAGCAGTTTCTGTTGATATGCCAGACGCGCTTCGGCGGTGGTGCGCTGCGTGTCCAGCAGGTCCATAAAGCTGAATTTGCCCTGCTCGAATCCCATCTGCACGAGGCGGAGAGCCTCGTTTGCTTTTGGCAGAATTCGCTCGCGATAATTGGCGGCCTGTTCCTGGGCGGCGAGAAGCCGCTTGCCGGCCGTGCTCCATTCGCCCAACAGCCGTTGCTCGATGGCGTCCTGGTCAGCCCCGGCAATTCGGACATTGGCCTGTGCCTCCTGCTTCCTGCCTTTCGAGCGGTCAATGATCGGGAGTGGAACCGACAGGCCGAGTTGAACGATGGATTGCCCGGTCTCGCCGATGCGCCCGCCTGCCAGGCCCATGCGCACATCCGGGTATGGCTCGAGTCGCGCCCGCCGCAATTCGAACTCAGCGCGCTCGCGAGCGGCTTTGACGACCAGCAAGCCGGGATGAGCCGACAGCCATTGTTCCTGCTTTTGCTCGAGGAGAGCGAGGTTGGCGGTTTCACGCAAACTGCCGGTTATGGGCGCCCCGGCCAGGGCCGGGCGGCCCAATAACAAGGCAAGGGCGTGTCGAGCTGTGGTTAACTCGTGTTGGAACATCGAGAGCTCGATTCGGGCCTGTTCGAGGGGGATTTCCGCGCGCAACTGCTCATGGTCCGCGGCTGCTCCGGCGGTAACTCGCTTGCGGGCGGTGGCGGAGGACGCCTCGGCCACGCTTACCAATTCATCGGCCACCTGCACCAGGCGCTCGGCGGCCAGCACCCGGTAAAAGGCTGATTTCACGTCGCGGATCAGCTCCATGCGGCGCAGGCTCAGTGCTGCCTCCGAAAGCCGGACATCGGACAAACCGATTTGGTGCTCGAGTTTCTTTTTGCCGGGAAACGGAACCGTTTGGGCGAGTCCAATGGTCTGTTTTGCGTCGGAAAAATTCCCGCCTCCGCTTACGGGCCAGTCTTCGGCCTCCAGGGTTAATTCGGGGTTTGGCCAGAGGGCGGCCTGGCTGGCGCGACCGGTGGCCGCGTCCATGCGTCCGCTGGATGCGCGCAGTTCGGGGTTGTTATCGAGCGCGAGGCGTAGCGCGCTTTGGAGCGTCAGAACATTTGTCGCTGGCGCCATCGGCGGCGTTGCCGGATTTGCCGCCAGGGTGGCGAACTCCAGGGGGCAGCCTCCGATGAGCGTCATCGAGCAGACCAGCGAACGGAACACGACGGAATCAATTCTTTGCTTCATAAACTTCAAACAAGGCACGGATACGAACGACCAACAAAAAGCGACCGGATGAACATCAAACGAGAGAGCATGGCATGAGATCATGCCAAGCCGTGAATAGAGTCCCGATGGGACTGCTCAGGCAGCAATGGATGGGGCGCGCGGTGAGAGAGCCGCGCGCTGGGAGAACTGCCAGGGTCCGGGATTTTCGATCGGGGTTTGCGGGGGAACCGGGGATGCGTTTTGAAGATCCGGCGGCGGAGCCGGGGAAATCAAAGCGAGCACGAATATCGGCTGGGGCGCGGAGACGGTGCATTCCTCCGGGCGGTACTTGCCGTCTTCGACCGGGCTACACTGGTCGGTATCACAGTCCCGGGGGGCTGCGGGCCCTGAATCCACAAAGCAGCAGATCTTCAGAAAGCCGAAACCAGGAACACCCTCGAGGATGCAATGCATGGAAGCCAGTGCATAAAAGACCAGCGCCAACATTACGATAACTTTGGTGAGCCTGCTCACGCACACAAGAATACACGATGGCACGGGACTTTCAAATGTTCATCCTGTCCCGGGCAGGTGCAAAGGGGGGTGTTCCGCTCCGCTTTGTACACACGAACCGGATGAGTTCATGCCCGCCTCCTCCCTGTATGTGCCCGGTAAATTCGCAAAAATGGGTAAAAACCTTCATTGACATGGCGTTTGGTTCGGGTACTGTTTTTGGCTCTTGTTACTGGATTGAATTAGATTATGCCCAATACCAAATCAGCCGAGCGTCGGATGCGAAACAGTGCGCGCAAGCAGGCGCGGAACAAGGCTTCCCGAAGCCGCTTGAACTCATTGGAGAAGAATTACTTGCAGTTGCTGAGCACTGGCAAGAAAGACGATGCTGCGAAGGCGTATCAGCAGGTTACTTCAGCGTTTGATAAAGCCGCCAAGACGGGTGTCGTGCATCGTTCGACGGCGAACCGGAAGAAGTCCCGGCTGGCTTTGCAGTTGGCGAAGCTGAAGTAGCTGCCAGAGTTTTTTCGCCCGGCCGATGTGTTCCCGAGGAACGATCGGCCGGTGTTTTTCTTGATTCTTCACCTTTCCCGCGAGCCGCGCCTTTGTGTGCGGTTATTTCAGGTCCGAACGGGAAACAGCTTCGATTTCATCAATCCCATCCTGCATAACCGGAAACAGAGGCCGGTCCACAGGCAGCCCAGGCCGTAGCGGACACTTCGGCGGAAATTGATGGAGGACGCTTCCGGGAAGTATTTTGTGGGGCAACTGACCTCGCCGATGGTGAAGCCGTGCCAAAGGATCTGGGCGAGCATCTGGTTGTCGAAGACGAAATCGTCCGAGTTGTTCTCGAGTTGGAGTTGCTCGAGAATTTTTCTGGAGAAAGCGCGGTAACCGGTGTGGTACTCGCTAAGCTTTGCCCCGAGCAGGATGTTTTCAGCGAGCGTGAGAACACGGTTGGCAACGTATTTCCACAATGGCATTCCTCCCCGGAGCGCGTAACCGCCCAGGATTCGGCTGCCGAGCACGCAAGGGTAGAGACCATTGCCGATCATCGAGACCATGGCGGGGATGAGCCTGGGCGTGTATTGGTAGTCCGGGTGGATCATGATCACGATATCCGCGCCGGCTTCGAGAGCGAGGCGATAGCAGGTTTTCTGATTTCCGCCGTAGCCCTTATTCACCTCATGGACGTGGACGTGCAGGTCGTCAAGGGATCGTGCTACGTCCACGGTGCGGTCGCGGCTCTTGTCGTCCACAAGGATGATTTTGTCCACCAAACCCTGCTCCCGGATCTCGTTGTAGGTTTGGGTGACCGTCAGTTCCGCGTTGTAGGCCGGCATGACCACAACTACCTTGTTATTTGCAAACATAGCCCTGCGGAATTAAACGAAATGCCGGAGAGTGCCGCAACGCAAAGCTCAGCTCACCGGCCTGAACGGGCGCGGCGGAGATCCGCTGCCGCGCCGAGTGGCGAATCAGAATTCCGCGCTCTCAGCGGGATCGAGAAGCACCAGGTCAATCCCCGCGGCGGCAAACATTGATTTAGCGGCGGCGGTATCTATCTGGATTGGCGGGAAGGTGTTGTAGTGCAAGCCGAGCACCTTTTTGCAGTTCACAAACTGCGCGGCGCGGACGGCATCATCCGCGCCCATGGTGAAGTTGTCCCCAATAGGCAGGCACGCGAAGCGGAGAGGTGTTCGCTCGCCGATCAATCGCATGTCGAGGGTCAGCGCCGTATCGCCGGCGTAGTAGAACGAGCCATCGCGGCTTTCGATAACAAAGCCACCCGGGTTGCCGCCGTAGGCGCCGTCGGGGAGGCTGCTGGAATGGATCGCATTGACGAATGTGACCCGTCCGAACGCGAAGTTGAAGCCTCCGCCGTGGTTCATCGGGTGGGTTTTCTCCAGGCCGTGTTTGCCGAGCCACTGTGTGATCTCGAAGTTCGAGATGACGGTGGCCCCGGTGCGCCTGGCGATATCGATCGCGTCCCCCACGTGATCCGCATGACCGTGCGAGATCAAAATATAATCGGCCGGTATGTTGCGGGGATTGACGGCCGATGCGAGCGCGTTTCCGGTAATGAATGGGTCGAAGAGGAGGTGCTGTCCGTTTACCTGCGCACCGAAGCAGGAATGCCCGTAGTAGGTAAGCTTCATACCTGCTTTCGATAACGCCGCCGGAGCGATACGTCAAGCCGGGGCGTTGAGCTTTCAGTAACTTCGGGCGAGGGTTTTCCAGGCCTTCATGTACTTCTCGAGCCGGGCGATGGATTTTTTCCGGAGCCGTTTCATCCGCAGCAGGCGCATGTTGTCTTCGAGATCGGCAAACTTCACCTGCCGGGCAATGGGGTTGGACGCGGACCTGGCGACAAAAACATCGTAGCGTTCCCCCTTGCGTTTTGTGAGGCAGTCCAGGGCTTTGATGATTTCATTGGGGAAACCCCGCTTGAGCAGGTCCGTGAAGGTGTAGTCGGTGTCCTCGACGACGTCGTGCAGGATGGCGACGATTTTTTCCGCGGGGGTGCGCACCGCTTCCATGACCCGGAGCGGGTGCAGGATGTAGGGGGCGCCGTAGTCGTCCCTTTGGCCCCTGTGGGCATCCAGGGCGATGGCGAGCGCTTTCTCCAGCAGTTTGTCGTAGTCAGGCACGGCCTCAGGATAAACGCTTTCATGGGAAAAGCCAACGCGGCTGCGAGCGGAGAGCGGGCGAAAGAAAGTGAGAATTCGCCGGATTGCATGATGCGGGCCAATTTTTTAAGCTGAAGGCTTGAGTCAGAGAACGATTTTAGTCACGGGTGGCAACGGAGACCTTGGGTGCGCCGTGGCCGAGAGTTTTCTGAGCTATGAGAGTGAATGCCGTGTGTACCTTGGTGTCCGGGAGCGGCGAAGCGCGGCGGAGGGGGCGTGCGCGAGGCATCCCGGGAGGTGCTGGTGTGTGGATCTGGACGTGACCGCGCCCGATGCCTGGCGAGCCGCTGTAGAGCGGATCTTGAAGGAGCAGGGGGGGCTGCACGTGCTTGTGAACAATGCCGGGATGCACAAGGACGCGCTGCTGGCGACGATGCGACCGGAGGATTGGCAGGAAGTGATCCGGACGAACCTGGACGCGGCGTTTTACGGGTGCCAGGCTGTTGTGCCGATGATGATGGCTCAACGCAGCGGACGAATCGTGAACGTATCCTCTCTGAGCGCGCTCATGGCTCCCGGGGGACAGGCCAACTATGCGGCGGCGAAGGCGGGGCTTGTGGCCCTGACCCGGTCGTTGGCGAAGGAAGTTGCCAGGGCGAACATTACTGTGAACGCGGTGTGCCCCGGCTACATCGAGACCCGGGCATTGCGGCACATGAGCTCCGAGGAACGCGCAGAGGCTGCAAGACGTGTGCCCATGCGACGGTTCGGCCGGCCGGAAGAAGTTGCGGCGGCGATCCGTTTTCTGGCTTGTCCTGAGGCCAGTTACATTACAGGTTCCGTATTGAAAATAGACGGTGGCATCTTTTGACATGCAAGACGCAAGCACACTGAAAGCACAGATCAAGGATTTGATGATTGAGAACCTGATGCTCCAGGTTCCCGCATCGGAGATTGGCGACGACATGCCCCTGTTCGGCCCGGGCAGCCTTGGGCTCGATTCGGTGGACGCCCTGCAACTGGTCGTTGCGTTGGACAAAACGTTTGGTCTCAAGATTCCGGACCCGGCCTCGGCCAAAGCGACTCTCCAGTCCGTGAATACGATCGCATCCGCAGTGGAGCGGAAACTGGCATCTGCCGGCACGAGCCAAAGTTCTTTGGAGGAGAAAATTTAGGCCGAGAGGTGTCTGCCTGGACGCCCGACCTCGGCCAAGGCCGCGGATTGTTTCACTTTGGCGGCATGCCCATTGATCTGCCAGTCTGCTGCCCATCTCGAGCAAACATCCATCCAGAGGTGCTTGCATCGCTAATGAGAGAGTTCTTTTTTGGTGTGGACTTGCCTGGAGAGTCCGAGAGCGAGCCCGGCGGCGACGACGAGGCTGCCGAAGAAGTGACCCCAATGTAATTTTTCGCCGACCCAGAACGCCGCGAACATGATGCCGAACACCGTTTGGGTGAAGACTGTGAGTGCGGCCACATTGAGCGGGCAGTCGCGAACCACGACGAACCAGAGAGCATAGCCCCAGGCGGTGCAGATGATCGCCAGGGCGACCAGGAGGGCCCATGAGACCCACGAGAGGCGCGCCGCGGCTGAAACAGTGGAGCGACCATCGATGAGAAGGTTTACCGCCAGGGCAACCAGCAAGGAAATGGCGACGACCTTGAGAGCGTTTGCCCTCATGACGACCGCTTTGCCCATGACCGTGTATGCGGCTTCGCAGATAAACGAGGAAATGAAGATGAGGCTTGGGACCAGGCCGATGAGCTTGAAGCCCGGCTGCCAGATGCGGTTGAGCAGGGCTACGCCGCAAATCGCGAAGAAGAATCCCCAAAGGCGCCGCGGACCGATGCGTTCACGAAAGAAAATCGCGCCGCCGACAGACGTAAGAAGCGGCTCGACCGACATGAGAATGGACGAATTGCCCGCGGAACCGATTTCATTGCCATAGACCTGCAATCGCTGTCCGACGACGAAGAGAGTGACGCCCATGAGGCAGGTGATCCAAAAATCCCTGCCCTTTGGGGCGGGGCCTTTGATCCAGGGCCAGAGTGCGGCCAGGCAGAGGCCGCCCAGGCCGAAGCGCAGAGTGACAATCATGGCGGAGGCGCCTGTGTCGGGCAGATCGCGCTCGATGATTTTGTAGGCCGAGTAAACCCCGGACCAGAAGAAATTTGTCAGCAGCAGCAGCAGCAGATGTGATAACTTCATGCCATTATTCGGATTCCGTAGTGACTTCCTGGAGGATTTTCAACTCGCGCCTGTGCAGCAGTTTCCCCTGGGCGGGCAGGATCAGCCAGTACAGCCAGCAGGCGATTGCGGCCAGGATTAATCCCGAGATCACATTGAGCGGAATCCACGGGGGAAGACCCAGGAAGACCCAAAGGAACTGAAGGGCTGGAGGCACCGCGATAAACAGCACGATCAGCGGCCACGCAATCATTGAGCCCAGCGCGCCCAGGAACGCGATTGGCTTGAGCTTTTTTGCCTGGAGCGAATTCATCGAGTAACGATACGGGACCAGGATGGACATGTAATTGCTGAGCAGCGCAAACAAGGCATAACCCGCAACTGACTGAGCGAGTCCTGTCAGAAAGGTTGTGGTGGCGGCATGGAAGAACAGGCCCATCAGGGACAGAACCAGGACGGAGCCCGTAAGCACGACAGGGAGAAAAGCGGCGTTTCGCGCCAGGAGGATTTGATCCCGCGGCATGGGAGAAAGGACAAGGGCGCGAAAGCCGCCACGGTCCAATCCGAACATGTTGCCCATGAGGGCTCCGAGCGTGAATGGAACCAGCATCACACCGGCGGTGACTGCGAACGGCACAAGCCGGGCATCCGGCACGGATCGAAATTTGCTTATCGCGCCGCCGGCCATCACCAAAAGAATGACGGCCGGCATTATCAGAGCCAGTTTGAATTCCGGCACGCGCATAAGGTTGCGGAGCGTGGCCCACGCCAGACCTGCGGTGTCGTCCCGCAACAGCGGAAAAGCGCGTTCGACCATCAGGCGTTTTGGTGGCCCCACGGTGGCACGCTCCTTCCTTGCCGGCTCCTTTTTTTGGGCGTCTCTGTAATAACGCAGTGTCAGGGCGTAGGATCGCGTCAGTCCCCCGGCGGTTAACAGGGCGGCGGCGAAGATCAGTGCAAGAGAGGGGAGGACCTGTCCCTGCTTGAGCGTGCAGGCGCTATACCCCGGCCATGCCGGCGGAACAAGGATGTGCGCCGTAAGGAATTGTTCTGAGAACACGACGGTGGACTTTTTGGCTCTCGAATGCATGACGAGTTGCGGCAACTGGGCAATGCCGACGAAGAGAATGGTGATCCACATCACAACATTCCGCCCTCGCCGGCGGTCCGCCATGATGCTCGAAAACCAGCCACGCAGGCAGTAGGTCCAGGCGGTGATTGCCAGAAGAACCGATAAACACACGAGGCCGAGGATCGCCATGCGCAAGCCCCCGCCAATGGTGAGCCCCAGGCAAAAGCCCGCGATTGCCGGAGCTGCCAAAGCCAGCGCGGGTGTGAGATGCGAGGCGGCATAGTTGAAGAGGAACACTTGTTTCAAAGTGACTGGGAGATGAAGCAGTTTGCCCAGGTCGATGCTTTCCGAGCGCTGCAACTCCGTTAACAGCCCGATAAGCCAAATGAAACAGAACAAGGCCATGGCGCCGTCGAGGATGAGCAGCAGTGTGTCCGGCTTTGCGAGTTTGCCGGCTGCGACGCCACCCGCAAGACCTCCGATGCCGAATCCGACCGCACCAAACCCGATCATCCCAAGGACGAGCAGGGAGATGGTGGCGTTGATGCTGCCCCCTTTCGAGAACTGGTTGCGGGTGAGACGCCAGCGCAACCAGAGGATTGCCTTGAGCTGCGGCCAGTTCATGGCGCGGCCTCCTCATCCAGCCAGCTCAGCCGCTGTTGCCGCGCGTCTTCGGCGCCCACGACCCGGAGAAAGGTTTCTTCGAGGGAGCCGTTCGGGCGCATGTCGGATATGGGCTGCTGATGAACGAGCTTGCCGCTGGAGATAATTCCGACGTGTGTGCAAAGCTTCTCGACGATTTCAAGGACGTGAGAGGTTAGAAAGACGGTGGCGCCGCGCTGGACGCACTGTCGGAGGATGTCCCTCAGGACCCGGGAGGCGACCGCATCCACACCCTCGAACGGTTCGTCCAGGAAGAGGAGGTCCGGGTTCGGGAGCAGGGCGGCAGCGAGCGCGAGCTTTTTGCGCATGCCATGGGAGTATTCGAGGATCAACTTTTTTTCCTCTCCTGCCAGGTTCATGGTCGCAAGCAGTTCGTTTACCCGGCTTGAAATGGTTCCGGCAGGAAGCAGGTACATGCGGCCGGTGAAGATTAAGAACTCGCGACCGGTCAGATTCTCGAAGAGGTGAAGGTTTTCAGGAACCACGCCCACATGCCGTTTAACGTGCAGCGCGGAGGAAGGGTCGGAGATGTCCCTGCCAAGAATCCGCATTGTGCCCGAAGTTGGGGCGAGCAAGCCGGTGAGCATTTTAATGGTGGTGCTTTTGCCGGCGCCGTTCGGGCCCAGGAAGCCGTAAAACGTTCCGCGCTGGACCTGCAAGTCGATTCCATCGACGGCGCGGACGGTTCCGAAGACGCGCGCGAGCCCTATCGTTTCGATTGCCAGATCCATGGGCGCAGCGTAGCGATTGCGCGTTTGCAGGCGAGCATCAAATGACTGATGAGATTGGAACCGGAGGCAAAGGCTTCTTGTGCCTCACTCGTGTTGACCGATCTGCAGCTCGAACCAAAGCGAGGCTTCGTTGGTTTGCACGGTAATCGTTGTGGAGGTGGCGTTGCCCGAGACGGGCAGGGGGGCTTTGCGGCGGCCCGATTCGTCGAGGGACCAGGCTCGGACCCTGGTTGGAGGCGACGGCAGAGTGATTGAGAACGGCACGACCTCGGCCAGGACGGGAGCGGCGCCCCACTGGTTGCCGACAGAGGTTCTGTATTCGTTCTGCCACACCTGGCCTGAATTCTCCCACCAACCGGTGGCAATGATCAGGGCGGTGCAGTTGTTTGTGAGTGATTCTCCCTGCGTGAGCGTGATGCCCAGCGTGCACCACCCCAGCCGGGTCGCGCCGGGACGAAGGGAGATGTTATCGAGCGTCACTGTTTTGTTATCGGCAAAACCCACCAGTCCTTTGGACGTTGGGGTGTTGTAGGTGAGCAAACCTTTGCCCGGTTCGGAAAGATTCCAGCGCAGCTCGCCGGTGTCGCTGGTGATATCCCGGCCGGGAATGTCCGGCGGGAGAGTGAGTGAGGAATCCGGCCCCAGCCTTGTGGCAATCCTGTTGGCGAACGCGCGTTTTGACGGCATGCCGAGTTGCCCTGCGCCAAAGAGGTTCCATGGGCTGGCCTTGAGCAGGAGGGCCAACTCCTGATCGGCGGAGAGTCCCACGTTGAACTCCCGCTCTGCTGCGGCAACGTCTCCTCGCCGGAAGAGGTTTGCGGCGAGCAGCATGTTCGGGAGTTTGACCGGGTGCTGGCCGATTTCGAAGAACCCGCGGACAGATCCCATTGGGATGCCGTCGGCGGGGTTGCCGTGGCCGTAATCGAAGAACCAGAGCCCGTCCCAATCCTGGAGTCCGCCATAGGCGGCCAGCATCAGCACGCCCTCTGCACCGTAATAAATTGGAGAGGGATGCTGGTACTCTGTCACCGTAAAAGGCTTGCCCTTGATTCGCTGCCGCGCAATCCCGGCCAGGGTGTTGTCCAGTGTGTTGACCATCGAGACATTTTCCACGAGCCAATCCCGGGAATCCCATGGGCGTCCAGGGAACTGCGGATGTTTCCAGTATCCATGTGCGTCAATCACATCCAACCGGCTTTGAACCGTGGCGGGGCTGTTCGCCATGATTGTTCCAAAGACAAGCCCGGGGTAGCCGCACCGCGTCCGGATGAACGCGGTCATTTCGTCATAGTACGCGTTTTCGAGATCCCGCAGAAAGGCGATCCAGTCACGTCTTGCCGCGCGTGTGCCGAAGAAACCCTGGCCGGAACGCGCGATCAAAGGCACGGCGCGGGATGCGAGGCTTGCGCCATGATGCAATTGGCCGAGTTGCCCGCCGGGCTGAAGGCACACGTCCCCGAAATAGAAGCTGCTCGGCTTGTCGCCCATTCCCGAGAATCCGAATCTCGCGTTGGTTTCGCTCTCCGTTGGCTCGAAGGTGTCGGTGAACATCTGCCAGTTGGTGGTGAGAAGCAGCGTGCGTCTATAGCCGAGATTGGCGTAGTCCGTGTGAGCGCGAGTCACGCCGGCCTCGATGCGCGCGGGAGACTCGGCCCTGGCCTGATAACTCACCGTATAAAGCTGCGTGGAGGAGAGTTGCAGGCCGGGTTGATTCAATTGGACGTGCCATGATGCCGTGCTGGTGTTGGTCACCCGCACGTGGGCGCACGAGCCGTTGTTGGTGAATTCCCGAATGTGCCTGAAAACTGCGCCGGCGCGTCCGTGCTGTTCGGTATTCCACCCTTTGAAGCCGTGTGCAAAGGTCGGGTTGCCAATCAAGTTGGTCCCGAGCGGCTGGTTCACGACCTGCCAGGCTTTCAGCAGAGCCTCCTCGGACCCTTGGTATCGCTCTGCGAGCCAGCGGTTCCAGCGCGCTCCAAGGACGGTGGCATAGCGCTCGGGCAATTGATCGAGCGTCCCTTCCAGCCATTGGTGCAGGATGCCATTCTCATTGATGATTTCGACGAAAGCCACTGCGGGATCCTGCGCGAGGGTCAGGCCCGAGAAGCGGTTCGTTGCTGTCAGCAATTTCAGCGCGTAATCCTTTTGGAGCGCAAGCGCGGGCGGAAAGAAGAAGCCAAGCGAATGAGTCTCCTTCCAGTCCATGCCGGTGATTTCCGGCCCGAGGCCGTCACCTGCGCGGTAAACACGTCCAACGAGCAGGTTGATGTTGGCGTAGATGCCGTGGGCTTTCAGGCGGCTGACCAGGAAATGGAGGCGGTCGAGGTTTTCCAGATGCAGATTTGTGCTGCTGGAGGGGGTGTAGGAAATCAGCCCGCCGTTGTAAGCCCACGGAGCGTCCATGTGATGAAAGCGGACAGAGTTCATGCCGAATTTGGCAAGCCGGGCCGCGACCGCGTCCGCATTATTCGTCGGCATGAAAGGGGAGTTCCCGGCAAAATTAACGCCGAGAAAACGAATGCGCTTGCCGTTCACGATGAACTGGCCGTTGATGTCCACACCCACGCGGTGCGTTGTTATCGGGTCGTTCATCGCAGAGAAATCCGTGACTGTGGGTGTAAAATCGTTCCATGGCAGCACCCACGGAATCTGCGCCGACGCCGCGCCGCAAAACAATATCAGTGCGGCGCCGAGCCAGTTGCGGCGTTTGGGTTGAACTCCACCGGGGGCATGGGAAGGGTTGCCGTTCACAATCCTTTTTTACACTGCTTTTTTGGGGCAGGCGAACACTGTTTTGCCGCCGTGCAAGAGTGCCCGAGTTGTTGACGCTGAAGTGGCGAAGGTATATTTCTGACGAAGTGAGAACAACGCTCCGACATGCATTTTCAGCGACTCTGTGCATCCTATTTGCCTGCATCATGGCCCTCCAAGCGCAGGCTGCGGTGCGCTTGCCGAAGATTTTCGGCAGCCACATGGTGTTGCAACAGGGCAAGCCGCTCATTTTCTGGGGGTGGGCAGATTCCGGCGAGGGCGTCAGCGTGACCATTGGTTCGGACACCAGGCAGACGACTGCCAGCGATAAGGGCGAATGGAAAGTTGTCCTGCCGGCGCAGAAGGCCGGCGGGCCGATCACCGTGAGGGTGGCTGGATCCAACACGGTTCTGCTTGAGGATGTGCTGGTCGGGGAGGTGTGGCTTGCTTCCGGGCAATCGAACATGGAAATGGGTATTGGGGCGTGCCGGAACGGGAAGGAAGAAATTGCAGCGGCCAGCCATCCGCAGATCCGGCTCTTCATGGTGGCGAACCGCTGGAAATCCGAGCCGCAGGCGGATCTTGAGGAATCGAACTCGAAGGGAGAGGGTCTTTGGAAGGTTTGCTCGCCAGAAACCGTCGCGGAAGGCGGTTGGAGCGGTTTCTCCGGGGCGGCTTTTTACTTCGGGCGCGAGCTGCAGCAGAAGCTCGGGGTGCCTGTGGGGCTGATTGATGCCACCTGGGGCGGCACGAGAATCGAGTCATGGACCCCGCCGGAGGGGTTTGCGTCAGTGCCGGCCCTGGCAGCCGAATACGCGAAGGTGCAACTGGCAGATGCCCGGACTCCGAGCCACCGCGAAAAGCTGCAGCTGGTGCTCCGTCAGACGGAAGAATGGCTTGGGGCTGCGAGACAAGCCCTGTCTGACAGGCGTTTTCCGCCGGCGATGCCTGCGTATCCGCAGGAACTCCTGCCGCCGGGTCAACTGCAGGCAGCGACCGCCCTTTACAATGGAATGATACATCCGGTTCAACCGCTTGCCGTGCGCGGGTTCATCTGGTACCAAGGCGAAGCGAACGCTTCTGAAGGCGCGCTTTATACCGAGCGCATGAAGGCCCTGGTCCAGGGCTGGCGCAAGGTTTGGGGCGATTCCGACCTTGCTTTCTACTACGTGCAGATTGCTCCTTACACCTACGGCATGAGCGGGGAGCGCATCGGCGAGTTTTGGGAGGCCCAAGCCCGCGCCCAGGAGGTGCCGGGCACCGGCATGGTGGTGATCAACGACATCGGCGACCTGAAGGACATTCATCCAGTCAACAAACAGGATGTGGGCCGCCGCCTCGCGGCATGGGCTCTCGCCAAACAGTACGGCAAATCCGTTGTTTACAGCGGTCCGACATTCAAGTCTATGAAGACTGAAGGCAATATCCTTCGGGTGACATTCGACAACACTGCCGGGGGTTTAAAAGCTCGTGACAACAAGCGGCTGACATGGTTTGAGGTGATTGATGCGGACGAGGGCGGATTTGTAAAGGCCGAGGCACGGATCGAGGGGGATAGTGTGCTTCTCTCGGCTCCCGGCGTGAAGAAGCCGGTGGCAATGCGATTTGCGTGGCACATGTCTGCCGAACCGAACCTTGCGAATGGGGCGGGTCTTCCGGCGGGCGCTTTTCGTGCTGGAGAAGCCCCCCGGAGAGATTGGCTTGGCATGCACGTGCCCGAGGCGGCTGGATACAAAACGGTCCTGGAACTGGACCTTGCGAAACTGCAGCGTGAAGTCGTTTATGATCGGGACGACCGCGCGAAGGTGGCCTCCGGCTTTGATCGCATTGCCTATTTCGTGGAGTTGCAGGACCAGGGCGGCGAGTCCCGGTTTGTTTATGTTTCGATGGATGCCTTCACAGATTCGCTGGACAAAATTGGCATACCCACTGTTGCTTCCGGGGCCCGTTTCCAGACCAAAGTCTCGCGGATGAATGTTTTTTCGAATCTGCGGGACATCGTCACCGGCACGAATCTTTCCGGAGGAAACATCGAGTTCTGGCCGGACAATTACGGCGCTGCCAACGGGGCCGGCATTCCGAACGCGTCCGGGGAGACGTTCGACTTTGGCGACAAGCCCTCAAACCCTCGGGACGGCTACGGAAGCATGCAGGTGCACAATCACCAGGCCCGGCAAACACTCTTTGCCATCAATCACTGGGTTGATGGCGCCAAGGCGGATGTCGGAATTGGCAGCCAGCCAAAAGGCAACGCCGATTGGACTTTTGCCGCAAACGCGAGCAACTGGGCGGTAAAACGCCTGCGTGTGCTCGTCCGGCCAAAGTAGTCGGAATCGCTGTCTTCGATCTATTTCTTGAACAGGCTGCCGACGCCTTTTTTCACCTGCTCGGCGGCGCTTTTCACAGCTTCCGTCCCGGCGTTTTCCGTGGCGGTGGCCGCGCTCTTTACGGCGCTGGATTCAATCGCTGCGAAAACCTGCCTGAGCAGGTCGGCAGTCGTAATGCCTTCCGGTCCCTGGCCCATATTTTGCAAGTGAATATCGGGAAGCGGGACAGTGACAGATCGTCCGCCCAGCAGCGTCAGTGCGACCTTCATCCTGGCATTGGTGATGCGAAAGCTGTCCACTTGTAGTTTCTTTCCGAGCTTGCTGACGACGGGGACGGTGGTCTCCTCGATGTTTGCCAGGATCCTGCTGAGATTGTTTCCCTTGAAATCCGTTTCGAAGGTGATTTCGGGCGCTTGCACATTGATTTCGCGAATCACGACTTTACGTTCCAGCAGGGATGCGGGCTTCAGGGTAATCCTGGCGGAGCTGACCTTGACGGCATGGGGGGATTTGTATCCTTCGGGGTTGCCCACGGTGAGGCCGTTGACGCTGCCACGGCCGGAGAGCAACGAGAGATCCGCATCCTCCACCCGCACCTCGACTTTGGTCAGGACAGGCCCGACCTTCTCGATGCTTTTTCTGACGAGCTTGTCGGCGTAGAAATCGATCGCAACGAATGCGAGGATTGCAAGGATCACCAGGGCAAATGCCGCCCGCCTGAATAGTTTTATCATAAGCACTCCACCAGATTCCGCATTTTGGTAACAGGAACAGCCAGCGATGTGCAAGCCTGCGCGCGCGGTCCAGGGCGACAGCATCCCGGCGATGCCCGCAACATTCCGCGGAAGTGTGCGATCGGGGGGCGCTACCTCAGGTAGGCTCCGTTTGCCAACAACTCCCGTCGCAGCTCCTGGACATCAATCTTGTCCGGGGTCAGTCCTTTCTGGATGGCCAGCTTTGCGGCGCGTCCTGCGGCCTCGCCCATTGCCATGCATGTGGCCATGACGCGAATAGCTCCCATGGCTTCATGGGTGGTCGAGATGGACCGGCCCGCGACCAGCAGATTCTCCACCTTTAGAGGCAGCAGTGAACGGTAAGGAATATCATAACAATCCCCGCACCAGATCAGCGTGCAGCCCTCGTCTCCCGGACGATGAATATCAATCGGGTAACTGGCAACTGCGATGGCGTCGTCAAAGCGCCTGCAACCCAGGACATCCTCCTGCGTCATGACGTAATGGCCGACGATTCGACGTGTCTCGCGAATGCCGAGGAATGGGGCAGTTTTTGAGAAATACGCGTTTTCGAAGCCGGGGACGTAAGAAATCAAATACTTGAGGATGGTGTCGATTTGCTGACGCGACTCGATCTCGCCGGACGAAAGGCTGCGGGCGTTGGTTCCATCCACGCCTTTCACGCGGGTCATATTGATCCACACCTCCCCTTTTCGCAGGCCGGTGATGATGATGGTGCGCTCATTGGGAATAGTGAGTCCCTGTTCCTGATGCGCTTTTTGCATCAACTCGCGGAGGCCAACGACAATGAACTGGTTGTTTTGGCCGAAATACTCGGCCGGGATGAAGTCCGTGAGATAGGTGCGAGGCTCATTTGCGATGCTGAAACGCAGCTTGTCCGTATCCACGCCCGCGAGGCAGAACATGAGGGTGGGCGGCTGCATGCCGCCCTGCGCGTTCCCCTTTTCACAAGGGACACCTGCGCGGAACGCGACATCCGCGTCTCCAGTGCAATCGATGACAATGCGTCCGAGAATGGCTTCACGTCCGCTCTTGCTTTCGGTAATGATCCCGCGGATTTGGCCGCTTTCCAGCAGAACCCCCGCGCAGAACGTGTAAAGGCTCAGGTCAACGCCAGCTTCTTTTAACAGTTCGAGTCCGACAGTCTTGACTGCTTCAGGCTCGACCAGCGTAATGCCCATGTGGAGGGGGCAGGGACGGTGTTCGCTGGCGCCGTTTCGAGCTTTCAGGCGGTCGATGAACAGCTGGGGCAGTCCCTTGATGATCTGGTTCTTTTTCTGGCCGAGGAAGCCGAGCACGGGCAGGCCGATTGTCAGGTTCCCGCCGACGAAGCTGCGGCTCTCGACGAGTCCGACCTTGAGGCCGGCGCCGGAGGCCGCGATTGCGGCCATCAGCCCGGACGGCCCGGCGCCCGCGATCAGGACATCATATTCGCCGCGCACCGGCACCTCTCGTGCCGGTTCCTGAATCATCCCGCTTCCTGGTAATGACATGCTGTTCATTGTTAGAGAAATCGAACGCTCTCGGATTTCATATTACGAAAGCGGTCGTGTTTAATCACCTGATTTTTCCCGGGGGCTGCTCGCGGCGCACCATAGTCCACAGCAACAACGCGGCCAGCGGGTGGAGAAAAGCCATGACGGCAAACATCGTGGAGGCTCCGACGGTGCCGATCACCCGGCCGACGAAGAAGTTGAAGATGATGGCTCCGACAGCTCCGAAACCGGCGGCGATGCCGAGTACGCTGCCGACATTGCCGGCCGGGAAAGTTTCGGCGATGACGACACTCAGGCTGAAAAGCCAGCTCAGGCAGACAGCGCCAACGAGGCTGAAAATGACCAGTGTGATCGCCGGGTGAGGAAGGTGCGGGGTAAGAATGCATACCGGCGCCGCTGCCGCCACCGTGACAAGCATTCGCTTGCGGGCCAGGAGTGCCGGCACGCCTTTTTTGACCATGCGATCCGACCATGCGGCACTGCCGATGCCGCCGATATCAGCGGCGAGGAAAGGGATCCAGCCGACCATGCCGATCTGAGCCAGTGTGAGCCCTGATTGCTCCTGAAGATAGCCCGGGAGCCAGAACAAGCAGAAGTACCAAACCGGATCGCTGATGAACCTGCACAGAATAATTGCCCAAAGCGTTCGTGTGCGCCAGAGCTGGGTCCATGTAAAAGACGGCAATCCGGCGGGAGACGAAGAGCCGATGGCCGACTGGGCGACATCCGGCGGCGGATCCCGGTAAACGAGAAACCAGAGAAGCGCGAGGCCAAGGCCGATCACTCCCGGGACAATGAATGCCATGTGCCAATTGAACTTGAGCGCCAGCCATGCAACCAGGGGTGGAGCGATAATCGCGCCAATGGAACTGCCGCAGACCGACACGCTGTTGGCGGTGGCCCGAAGGCTGCCCGGGAACCAGATGGTAACGACGCGCAGTTGGGACGGAAAGGCGATCGGCTCGGCAATGCCCAACAGGCCGCGGAAGACGGCGAACTGGCCGAACGTCCGGGTGATTCCGGCACACAGGCATGCAAGCGACCATGTGGATATTCCGGCCAGCATCATTCTTCGCGCCCCGAAGCGGTCCACCAGCAGCCCTGCCACCGGGTACATGGTTGCGTAGCACACAGTGAAAATGTTCGCCAGCAGCGCATACCCGCTGTCGTCCAGCTCGAAATGCACCTTAAGCGTGGGCTTGAGAATGGACACAATCTGCCGGTCCACGTAGTTCAGCACGATCGCGCAGAAAATGAGCGCGAGAATGATCCAACGGCGGGGATGTGAAATCCGGTTGAACACGTCGCTTTAGTTCTCCTTGAAAAAGCCGGCGATGAGCGCGGGTCCCGCAGCCGGAAAACCATGTGCGCCAGGATGGATAAAGGTCCACACCGGCGCCCCGCTTTGGGATGGGTAAATCGTGCAAACCCCCGGGGCGGAAAGCTTGCCCTCCCACGGCTTGCCCCGGGAATCGCACCCGTTGATCCTGCGAATGGCCTCCATCGTTTTCTGCTGCCACTCGTATTTGACCAGGGCGTCCTTCTCGCCCGCGAGGTGCAGCACAGGTTTGGGCCGAAGGTTCATCCTGTCGAGAAACGGCCCTGCGGCGGCCGACGGCGCCACAGCCGCCAGGATATCGCCGCGCGTCTGCCAAAGCAGGTAGGTGAAGGCCCCGCCGTTTGAGTGGCCGGTGGAATAAATCCGTTTGGGATGGATCCTATATTCGTTGCTCAATTGTTTGACCACGGCATCGAAGAGTTTCAGGTCGCGATCTTTCTGATCCCCCTGCCATTTCTGCCAACCGGTTCTCCTGCCTTCAGGATCCGTCAGCCGTCCAGGGGTGTTGAGTCCTTGCATATAGACAGACACAGCCTCCGGCCAATGCCGGTGTATCGCAAAGCTGCGGGCCGTATTCGTGGAACTTCCGCCGTGACCGTGGAAAACGAATACAAGGGGGGTGACATTTGATGCTGCCGTTGACGGAACATAAAGGAGCGCTTCGCGTCGCAATCCGTCCACCATGAATTCGCGATGAACGAGTCCCGCGGAAATGGCATCTGTGGAGGGGGCCGCGGTGGATACGATAAAGCTTGCGAACAAACACATCCACGCGATCGAGAGGCTTTTTCCTGTCTCCGTCATATAGGCTGTAGAGGGAAACCGGATTTGGCCTGCCATGCAAGTCTCGATGGATTCACTTGGTTTAAATTGTGGGTATGTGCGTTCGTTCCGTGCCAGCGAGATGGCCGGGTGGAGAAGGGAGTGTTGCTGCCCCCGATCGGCATCAGCGGGCTGGCCCGGAATCCGGAACCAGGCTATGATCCTTCACGTGAAGAGAGCCCTGATGTGGCGGTTTCGCTTTGTTCTGGCCGTGGCCGGGCTTATCAATGCAGTGCTGCTGATGCCGGTGCGCGGCCTGGCGGAGACGAACACCGTGTTTCGCGTGATGACGTTCAACATTCATCACGCTGAGGGCCTGGATGGCAACATTGAAACCCGGAGGATCGCAGACCTGATCCTGGCGCAACGCGCGGACCTTGTGGGGTTGAACGAGGTGGATCGCTGGACGACACGCACAGGCGGCCGGGATCTGATTGGCGAACTGGCACAGCAGACCGGCATGGCCTATGTGTTCAGCAACAACCTGTCGTACCAGGGAGGGGAATACGGCAACGCGATATTGTCCCGGCATCCAATTTTATCCAGCGAACATCGGCTGCTGCCGAAGGTCGGGTCGAATGAACAACGCGGCTGGCTCAAAGCGGTGGTGGACGTCAACGGGAAATTTGTTTCCTTCTGGGTCACGCACCTGGCAGCGGTGGCCGATGAAACCGAGCGGCTGATGTGCGTGACGAATTTCAATGCCTGGCTGAGCGCGGAGACGTTGCCGGTGATCTGCTGCGGGGATTTCAACGCCACGCCCGGCAGCGCCACTTGCACCCTGATGGCGACGAAGTGGAGCGATGCCTGGTTGATGGCGGGGAGCGGGAACGGTCGTACGGCGCCCGTGCCGACACCGACAAAGCGGATTGATTATATCTGGACTGGCAGGGGGGCGCCTGTGGCGGTGCGAGCCGCGAGTGTTCCTTACACCGAGGCGTCAGACCATTTCCCCGTGGTGGCGGAACTGGCGCTGACCAACTCCTCTGATCACCTGACGGCATTTCATTTCCCATTCGACGAGGGAGCCGGATCGAATGTGCTGGACCTAGCGGCCGGCCTGGCGGGCGTGTTTGACGTGGGCGCGCCGGCCTGGAGCACGGATTCACCCACCGGATTGCCGGGCGACTTTTCGCTCTGTTTTAGTGGCACAAGCAGGATCAGCGTGCCGGATCCGGCGCAGATCCTGGGAACGAATGAAGTGAATGGCGACTACACCTTGCAGGCGTGGGTCAGGCTGCAGCCGGCTTTTTCGCCGCCAGCGAGAATGATTCTTTTCCAGTATGAACGCGTGCCGGGCTTTTCCTTCTCGATCAGCACCAACCGGACGCTGCATACGACCACATTTCGCGTGAAAGATATCCCGTCGGAGGCCGTCCTGCCGGATGACGGAAAGTGGCATCATGCGGCTGTGGTCCACACGGATCGCGTCAGCATGAAGTTTTATGTGGACGGTCAGCTTGCCGCGACCGTGGCTTACACCAATGGGGTTGGGTTTCGCATCAGCTCAACGGTCACGATCGGCTCGTCGGCGGTGGGTGCCAACCCGTTCACCGGCTGGTTGGACCGTATCAGCTTCGAAAACCGTGCTCTGATTCCGGAAGAACTCGACTATCCTGCGATGCCGACGCTGGGAATCCGGCAGGAAGGTGAGGACGTCATCGTGTTTTGGAGGACGCGCCGGACGCCTTACGCTTTGGAAGCCAACAGCAGGCTGCAGGCGTCGGGGTGGACAAATGTTACGGTGCATTTGCAGGGCAACGAGAGTTTTTCCGCAATTCAGGGCACCAACACGGCGATGTTTTACCGGTTGCGGATGGCGCAATCCGTGCAGCATTGAGTGCGCGAGTGGGGCAAGTTCCGGGACTCGCTGTCAAGACTGGCCAGCGTCGTAAAACCGGCTACTTTTTGCAGATGAACTTAAGAATTGCAGTGGCAAGCGTCTTGCACCGGAAATCGGCCCCGACGCTTTTCTTTGCGGCGGTCATCGGGATGATGACGGTGCTCGCGAGCGGTTGCGCATGTCCGGGCAAATCGCGTCCTGTGAATCTGAAAGTCATGACCTACAACATCCGGATCGGGGCGGGGGGTGGCCCCTGGCCGGGCGACCCGTCACAAATGAACCTGGAGCCGCCCGCGGGCGTCATTGAGGCCCACTGTCCGGATATCGCGGGGCTTCAGGAGGTGGACCAGCATCGGCAAAGGTCCGGTCTGAAGAATCAACCAGCCATGCTGGCGGACCGGCTGAAGATGAACGTGGCTTTCGCGGAAGCTTATACTGTGCGAACCAGCAGTCCGCACGACGAGAAGTATGGTGTCGCATGCCTCTCGAGATTTCCCATCGGTCCGCACACCCGATTTCCGCTTTTCAAACCGGACTACAGCAATAGCCATCCGGAATACCCCGATTATTTCAGTGAACAGCGGGTTCTGTTGCATGTCCCGGTGCAGGTCGGGAAGCGGCAAGTGCATGTTTTCGTCACCCATTTGGGTCTCACGCCCGACCAGCGTGAACAGCAGGTGCGCCAGATCGCCGAGATCACCTCGCGCTACACGGGGCCGAAACTGTTGATGGGAGATTTCAACGCGCAACCGGATGAACCGGTGATGAAACTGCTGCAAACGAGTTTTGGCGATGTCTTGACCGTTACGGGGGCCACTGCGGAAGAGCGCAAGAGCCATCCCGGTGGGCTCCAGCCCGAAACTGCAATTGATTACATTTTCGTCTCGCCGGAATTCCGGGTGCGAAGCGCCAGAGTCATGCGCGATGCCACCCTGGCCTCGGACCATAACCCGGTGATCGCGGAGTTGGAACTCAGGTGAAGCCTGCTGTGGGTCGGACAACGGGGGGCAGTGGAAACGCGGGTGTGGCGGGATGATGGTCTCCAGGATGGCCAGAGGAGCGCCGCTATTCAGGCCAGGGCCATTGCCGGCAGGGTGGGCGTCCGACGAAAGGCTTGTCACTGGCGACGGTTTTTAAGCCGATGGGCCAAAGCACTCCGCCACGAAGTATCTTCTGATCCCGGACACATCGAGTTTCCATGTTTTGTCCCGGACGACGCCTGGCCTGGAGTCTTTGAGGTCCGGGCTGTGAAGCAACACGCGGTCGAGTGCGGTTGAACTCTCAAGGACAACGTCGCCTTCGAGCGGTGCAAAGTCGAGCTTCTCGACAATTCGCTGCCGGATGAACTGGTTTTGCAGTTCGGCGTGGAGCACCGTGTCCACTTTGCCTGGAAGGTTGTGGATGAGCAGGCGCGCGCCGTCCCGGTAGATTCGTGTTCGCCAGGAAGGTGGGAGACCTTTTATGAGCAGTGTTCCTTTGCCATGCACGATTTCGCGCAAGACGGCGGACGCGACACCTGGATTACTGATTCTCTCGGGATTCCAGAGCAGCCAGCCTTTACCAACGGGCACGCGAAACCAGTCTTCGTGCGCGCGGTCAGCGGTTTCTTTGGGGACGCTGCAGCGCGCGATCTGGATGGGCCGCTTGAGGTTTTCATATGGCGGGAAGGAGCCGGGTCGCGCGAGTTCGGTGAGTTCGCAACGAATCCCGAATTGCAGCAGCCATGGTTCGGGGACGGGGTCCGCATGCTGGTCGTAATGGCCGGTTGGGCCCGAGGCGATGACGGTTCCACCCGCTTTCATGAACTCCGCCAGTTGTTTATGTTGATCCACGGAGAGGCACGCGGCACTGCTCAAAATCAGGTGGCGGACCTTGCCGGGTCGGGGGATTTCAGTGACAACCCGGTATGAGACGTTGGCTTTCAGCAAGGCGAAGCACCCAGCCTGGTAATCGCTAACGTAATCCTCGGAGCATTGGCTGTAGTAATCGCGCGTGCATCTCGAAAAAAACAGGTTCGTGTCCGCTTCCAATTCCCCGGCGAAGAGCCTGGGGTGAGCCTGTTCCCAGTTATAGCCCTCTCCGACGAGCTCGGAGTCATCCGGCAGCGCATCGATCTGGTCTTGAGAGCCGCCGAGCCGCCCCTTGAGTGTGCTAAACCAACTGTCTGAGCCGAGGAATTTGTTCAGCGCCCAAATGAAAAACGCCGTGTCCGGGAAGAAGCCGTAGCCCAACCCGATGCAGGGAACCCGGTGTTGCGTTGCGATGCCCAAATGGAGCAACTGGCTGGGGATTCGTTCATCCCATGTTCCCGCGAGCGTTGGGGTAGAGCCGGTCATCTCCAACAGCACAAGATCACAGGAACGGGCAAAGTCCTGGTAACTCATCCCGTGCGCGGGCATCCTGAAACCGTCACTGCTGGAGCAGCAGGTGAGCAGCGGAAAAAGCGATGGCAAGGCACTTTTTACGATCGCAAGAAAATCGCCGCAGCTCTGAAAGCGCATTGTGATCCAATCGCGGAACGCCTTGCTGCCGCGGTTCCCCCAAAATGTCGTGTCACGGACAGGCGGCAGACGATGGCCATATTCCCTGTTGAATCGTTCCTTGCAATGCGCGCACGCGCAGACCCGCCAGCCTCCGTAGAAGATCCCATCGTCGCTCATCAATCCGTCAATCCCGGTTTCCGGCAGCAGCCGCTTCAGGTAATGCACATAGGCCCTTTGGAAGTCCGGGTTGTTCATGCAGAACTGCTCTGCATTGTAAGCTGGCAAATAAGCCGGCTCTCCAGTCTCGACATCCGTCATGCGCCAGTCATTTAAGCGCGAGCCGGCGAATTCCATTTTCGCGGCTGATTCCCGCGAAGGGTAAAAAGGGACATGGTGACGGTTTCTTCGCCAGATATTCAACGCTTCGTGCAGGTCCCGGGGTCGATGTGTTAGAACCGAGGAATGGTGGTCGAACAGAACCATCTGGCGTTCATGAAGCTCGGTTGCGATGAAGCGCAGCAGGTCGTGGAGCCGCTCCCAGAGCGGCATGAAATCCCAGCGAAAATGTGATCCAAACAGGATGCAGCAGTTCACTCCGCTGGCTGCGCAGCGATCGGCGCGACGGCGAATGTTATCCATCAGGCTCTCGTTAGGCCAGACCATGTCGTCCCATGTGAGCCACCAACTCACAGCTCGATAGCGCGCCGGAGGCTTCCGCGCTGTGTTTTTCAACGAAGGTTGATTGCTTGCGGGATCGCTGGCCGAAGCGACCAGGGCGAAGGGCGCTCCCACTCCAGAAGCAGCCGCTATTCCGCCGATGGTTTTAAGAAAATGCCGTCGCCGGCAAAGGCTTGCGTTTCCGAGCATCTCATCATCGAATCGAACGCTCACGTAAGCATTCGTACACATCCCGTGTGTGGTTGCAATGCAGGAAACTGATGACGCGGTGAAACTCGAGAGCGCCGGCAGGGTCCATTTTGGCGAGTCGATCGAGACATCCGCGCCTTCCTGACACAGATTGGAATGCGAATCCTGGCCGCTCGTGTCCTCAACACCGCGAGGGTTTGTTGATTAGAGGCTTGTCCGGGCGGGCATGCCCGGACAAGCCGGATCTCGCATTCAGGAATTGGTTGCCACGTTCCCGATGGCTGGGGATTCGTGGCGTCCGATTCACTGTTTGGGCTGGTTCTTGTTATCCGACGAGCGCCATTCCTCGAGGGTGCGAGCGGCTTGTTCGCGGCCACCCAGGCCGAAAGCCAGGGCAAAAGCAATAGCCGCCGCGCCCAGGGTCAGGCCGAATGCGAGGTTCACGATGTCGTCGGCCACTCCGGTTTGACGAAGCGCCATGGCGCCAGCCAGTGCCAGGATCACCACCCGGGCAACCATCGCCAGGCGACGCGCGTTGCGTGAATCGCTGGTGGCGATGACCTTCGCCACTACTTGGGCAAGCAGCAGGCCCAACCCGAAGATCAGCACGCCCATCAGGATATGGCCGGCGAAAACAATGAAGTCCTTGATCAGGACGCCCACGGCCGCGAACCCGAGCATTTCGGACGCCGTGACCGAAGCCAGCAGGATGATGAGCCCCATTACCAGCATACCGACGAACGCTGCGGGCGCCTGGCGGCCCTGGGCCGGCTGTTTGGCGAGACCCAACTTGACGAGGACGTTGTTGAAGCCCACGCCGGCCAGCAGGTTGGTCACGATGCCTGACACCACTTTGCCGATGATGATGGCGATCAGCACGACGAGGAGGGCTCCGATGATGTTGGGCAGTGCCGCCATGATTTTGCCGAGCATGTCGCTGGCTGGTTTGGTAATGGCTTCCAGTTGCAGCGCCGCCAGCGCGCTGATGAGCACCGGCACAAGGATAATGAAGTAGATGATCAGGCCGATCACGCCCGACAGGCGTTGTTTGCCCAGCGAGGCTGCCAGCCCCCATTTCTCGCTGAGGCGATCCATGCCAGCGCTGGCCAGCAGGCTCTGGACAAGGCGCTGCACGATGCGCGCGATGAACCAGCCGACGAGCCCAATCGCCGCGGCGGAGATCATATTGGGCAGGAAGGCGAACACCTTGTTAAACAGCGTTGTTACCGGCTCCAGCAGCGCCTGCAGATCAAGGGCCTGCAGGACCAGGGGCAGGAAGATCAGGAACACCAGCCAGTAAACCACGTCACCGAATGTCTGGCTCAAGGGCAGCGGTTTGCCTTCTTCGGCGGCTGCGCCGCCCAGCTTGTCATCGAGCTTCGTGGCCTTCAGGACCCCGGTGATAATTTTTCTCATCACGGTGGCCAGGAGCCAGGCGACCAGCAACAGAACGGCAGCGCCGATGAGTCTTGGCAGGTAGTCCAGAATCGGTTGAAGCAGGGAGTTGAGCGGTTCGGAGACGATCGTGAGCTTGATCGTCGAGAAGAACGCAATCAACACAATGAGCATGATCAGGTAGAACACCCCTTTGCCTGCCCATTGCTCCACTTTCACCGGCGCTTTGCTGTCGGGACCGCACATCCAGGCGGCGATTTTGTTGTCCACAGAGGTTTTGCCGAGGAGCTTGCGCACTCCGTATGACACAACGAGCGCCACAAACCAGCCCAGCACGAGCACCGCAAGTCCGGCCAACAGATATGGGCCGAACACGGCGAACTGTTCTCTTAATTGCTCAATCATTTCATTCATAGTTATCTTCTCCTTTAGCCAACGGTTTGATTCCTCTTAATGATTTATCGCTTCTTTGCGCAACAGGACTGCCATGAAGTCACAAGTCATGCAGTCCGTAGTGGCCTGCCCTCCGCCAGTTTGAAATATGCGGGTTTTAGCCTGGCCGCGCGCAGGACAAAGGAGGGCACGCCGGGTGCGTGCCCTCCTTTGGAAAAGCTTGATTCAAGCTTTCTTCGTTTTCTCAGTCTTGCTCTTGCGGGCCAGGTCGGCGCTGTGGGCGCGCTTGTAGGTTTGAATGTCCTTGATTCGGCCCTTCTTGTCTCTGACAGCATAGAGCTTCTTGCCTGTGCTGCTTCGATGGGTGGTTCGGCGTGCTTTGCCTGCCATACTTAGTTTCCTTTCTGTTGGGTTTGTTTGTGCATGGGGGATTGCCCCTGAAAGAACTGATGGAAAACTACAGTTATGCCGCACGCACTGGGTGTGCGAGGAAAGATTGGATTCTGAGCCCCACCAATCATGCTTCTAATCTAGCAGCACTTGGGGCCAGGGCCAACCGCTAGTTTCTTAAAGCTAATTTTTGAGGTTTGGCAATCGTTGAAAACTTGATCCCGGCTCGACCGCTTCAGCGAGGCTGAGACCCCCAAAACAAAGATAGATCCACTCGTCGTGGTTCAATTTTGATTTGGAGAAAAGTTTGTAAACGGAAGTGGGAGATTCGACAGCACACATGGCGCTCGTCTGGCGAGCCATCTGAAAATCCAGGAGAGGATCCGGCGCAACGCGTGTGCCCCAGTAGCTCATGGCATGGCCGTCGAGGGAAGCGCGCGCGCCGTTCGAGAGCCACCATGATTTGCTGGACTCGCCCAGCGGCCGCACAAACTTCTCCTTCAGAAATTCCTCGTAGCGTTTCTTTTGCAGGAGATCCCTTTCCAGGGCATGCGCGATGACGAAACTCTCGGCAGAGGCGCCGCTCAGGCCTTTAGCCCGCTGCATGAACCAATCCGCATCCGCCCGCGCAGCCGCCCAGTCCTTTTCCCCGCCTGCCATTGCCGCCCACATGTATGCGGCGCCCAGGGTGCATCCGATGGTGTAAATGTTCATCTCGGGCGCAAAAACCTTGATGGATTCCTTCATGGGCACAGGCGGCCTTTTTCCGTAATCCACGAAGGACCAACCCACGCCGATGCCTCCGCCTTCGCAGCGGAAACTGTCACGGTAGCCCATGTAAGCCTTCAGGCTATCGAGCA
>CAYNZC010000009.1:0-61684 GCA_964401575.1 uncultured Verrucomicrobiota bacterium | reverse complement strand
CTCAGTGAGAGGATCAGGCTCTTTGCTTCCCTGGCCAGGACCTCGAGACTGCCACGAAGCGGTCTAAACCCACCGTAAAACATGTGCGCCACATCCACTTCATAACCCCCTTCGACGTACGCGGCGGCCGTTGGCAGATACCCGGTATCGCCGTTCGCATATCCAATGACGTAGAGATCTTTATTAGTGGCAGAGCGCAACCAATCCGTGAACTCAGAGAACACCTCGGCGTTCACCCCCAGGAGTATCGTCTTGTCCAGGCGCACAGCGAACAACTCCGCTTCCCTGTGGGTCTCAACATTTCCTGTTGCATAGGCCATGGCCAGCGTATCGCGCCAATGCTCTACGACCCGCGTGTACTTCTCGCTCCATTGAACAAGCGACTCCGCGTTGGTTAGTGCCTTTTCGGCGACGGCTCCCGCCTCCCTTTCCGTGAGGACATCCAGCGGCAAGCGCACAAGGCGGCGTTCCACCTGCAAATCAGGTTCACCAATAGTTTGCGCGTCTCTGAGAAGCTGGGCGACGGCATCGGCGATTATGCGTCCCCAACGACACACCTGATCGAAGCTCACATTCTCGGCTGGCGGATTGAGATTTCCGGCCGCCCCGTTCGTCATGAACACGACAGGGCTGCCAGGCACCTGCTCGCGAAGCGCCCTGGCAGCCTGCCCCGAGATATCAGCGCTTATCAAACGGTTTTTGGCCCCGAGGGCAACCGGATGAATGGGATAGTTGATGATCGCCGCGAGAAAGGAACCTTTCGGACGCTTGAGGCCGAAAGCAGCGATCCGTGGATCAACATGCGCCGATGTGGATTTTCGACGATCCACGGCAAGCTCAAGGGTGCCGTCAACGCAGGCCAGTTCGACTGGCTCAAGATCGGAGATGGCTGCAGTGGCCGTGTCGCGGAGCGTTTGTTGCAGAAACGCTGCGTACGCGGGATCATACTCCCCGGCTTCCCTCAAATGTATCGTAGCGGGACCAGCGTGCGTGTGTGTTGCCGAAAGCAGCACCTGGTTCGGCAGGAGTCCAAGTTCGGCTTCGGCCCAGCTTCTAAACGACTCCACGATCGAGCGGTCAAACCCAATCAGATCGCAATGGATCCAGAGCAATTCGCTCTCGGCTGTTCTTATAAACAGAGCCTTTGCAAAAAGAGGGTCCAGCACTCCGGTGGATGGCTGCACGCGCGCAGCAAAACCGGAAAGTTCACCGCCCGCTTCCGGGGTAATTTCTCTTTCGCAGATGCCAGCGATCATATGCGTTTTCTTTCAGGCTCTTCGCTGCGCGGCGTCTCGATCACGCGCTGCTCCTCGGAGGCGCCGATAGCAGCCCGGGAGCGAAAAGCATGCCTCTCGACCGCCAGCCAACGTGCAACCCGGACTTGTGGAAATCAGCGCCGAACTCATAAATCAGTCAAATTTCTGCTCCAGCCTCTGCCTGAGCAGTTCAACGTCGTGCCGCAACGTTGCGCGTTCGGCGGCGAAACTCTCCGGGAATACTTTCTGCATGCGGCTTGCCAATCGGTCCAGATGTTCGATGTACGCAATTGCAATCTGGTGCGAGTGCGGCAACGCCGCAATGCGATCGAACTGCTCGCGAACAGCGTTGAACCCGGTGCCACGCTGAGGCGGCGACCAGATGAGCATGCCAGGGTAGGCCTCTACAAGATCGCGCAACACCTCGCGTTCCTTCGTCTCTTTGGCAACCTGCAAAATGGCCTGTCCTATCGAGCGCGAAGGATCGTAATGGGAGGGGTTGTAAGCGTAGTCAGCGCACGTGGCCAAAGGAATTCTGTTTCCCTGGTTCTGCTTGCGGTGCGGGTTGGCCATATAGCCATCCACTACCTCGCAAAGGTCGGCGTCGCGATCAATCACCGGCCCCAGGTGCATGGTCGGAGCGTCGTCATTCACGGGGTAGTTGTCCCAGAGGAAAACCCGGTGTCCGGATATGCGCCGAAATGTCTCCGCGCTGGTACGGGTGATCCGACCGACAACCGCATCACCCGTCCAGAACAGATAAACCCGGGAATCCAGCTCGCGCGCGAGGACCTCGAGGTAGGGCCGCTGCTTTGATTCGGTGCCATCTCCCCAGTAAAACGTCGGGCAGAATATCATTTCCACCTTCGGGTCCCTCTGCCGCAAACGCTGAAGGATCGTATTGACCACGCGCGCGTGACTCGAAGCATCGATGCCCCGGGTGATATCGTCGAGAGAAATATTGAACCAACGCACGCCGAGACTCTGCATCCACGCGTAATGTTCGTACAACGCATCGATGTCTTCCGCGGAATCGGCTTTGATGAAACGCTTGCTGGCAAGGTTCGGGTTCATGCCGAAGCAAAACTCCACGCCTTGTTCCTGGCAGGCGCGCACCACTTTTGCGTAAGCCGATTTCTTTGAGGCGGACAGCGCTTCCCACCAACGATTGGCCTCGCCATCCGCCCAGTTCGCATGGTTCTCAATGTCGAACATGGAGAGATAACAATTCATGAGGAAATTCAATTTGAACTTCACCAGCCAGGGAATCTCTTCCAGGTATTGCCCCGGGGTCCATGCCCACCCCTTGGTGCCGCGCATTTTGAATCCGGGCTGTGCGCCCGGCGGCAATGGTTCGGGAAAGGGCCTCTCCTCCGCTGGCAGTTCGACATGAAACTGCTTACGAATATCATGCAGCGCCACGAAGTTTTCAGGCGCGATCGCGCAGAAAGCCACCTGGAACCAGGGCGGCACACCCACCGAACCTTCCTTCTCAAGACATTCGATGGTAAGCGTGTTCTGGCCGGCCACGAGGATCTTCTCCGGAATCGCCCACTTTCTAACGTCAAATTTGTCAGAGGCAAACAGGTTCTTTCCCTCAAAGATGGTTTTGCCATTGAGCCTCACAGCAATCGCGCATGCGCCAGGCGCATCATCGTCTCTCGCCTTCAGATGAAGGAAGAGTTTTCCGGCCGGCAGGCTCCGGGGGGCAAACCCCACACTCATCCTCGACCTGGGACCCGCTTGCAGCGAGTAAATCGTGTTTACCTCGTGTCCGGCGAATGTGGTGCCCACCAAGTCTTTGGCGCCGCCGTCAAACTCAGGTCCGGCAAACGTCGCCAGAGCTGCCTGCGGCTTTTCGCCTGCTGAACTGGCGGGCATTAGTGTGGCCAGCGCGACCATGGCGAGCCACGGCCAGGCGGGTTTACGGTCTCGCATTTTCATGTTCTCAGTGAATGGGTTTCTTAAGCATTGAGCAATTCTTTACTTAACCTCGCGCTTCACGATTATCTCGTGATCGATTACGCCAAGGTAGATTTGATCCGCTCCAAATCGCTGCCAGGGCGTGCCATCCATGGTTACTGAACGAACCCGGCCATAAAGAACCTCGCGCGGCTGGACCGGGGCGAGACGCTGCCCACCACGCTTCCATACTCGGTCCAGACATGGACGTTCGGTTCGGACGTGGCGATGGTTTTCCTGCCGGGCGAAGTTGTCGTGGACTACTCCCTGCGTCTGAAAGCCAGTTACGATCCTGAGCGACTTTGGATCAATGGCTATGCCAATGATGTGCCCTGCTACATACCTTCAGTGCGCATCCTCAATGAAGGCGGCTATGAAGCTGATACATCCATGTGGTATTACGATCGGCCGACGCGACTCGATCCGGCGTCGGAAGATTTGATCGTGAACGCTGTCGTCGCCCAACTGCCGGCCGCCTTCCTGATTCCCCCGAACACCAACGCGCCTGTCCTGGTTTCAGCGGCCTCCCTTGACGGTTACTCCGTAGGGGCGCGGTTCGATCGCACACTCGAACAATCCAGCGCGGAAGCGCCTGCTTCCTACCAGTTGACTCCGGCCTCGATCATTGGCCATGCAATGTTGCGCGCGGACGGAAAATCGGTCTCGCTCACGCTGCAAAATGCCATGACGGGATCTTTCACGCTTGCTGCAAACGGAGTGATGGGTTTGTGGAGCAACGCTGTATATAGCGAGGTCCAGGGAATGCGACTGCCTTTGACCGCCGAGGATATCGGCATCCCCATGGAGGCCGGTAGTGCGCTTGCCGTTGGCAACGGCGACATCGATGTGCGGGCAGGCGGAAAAGACATCTGGGACGAGGCGGATGTCTTGCATTTTATCCACCAGCAACGCACTGGCGACTTCGACGTGCGGGTGCAGGTGGCCTCCTTTGACGGCGCGGCAAGCAGCGCGAAAGCCGCGCTCATGGTGCGGGAAAACCTGACCGTTGGGAGCCGCCACTTCACTCTGACAGTTTATCCGGGTCAGAGAAACTGGACCGCGTTTTGGCGATTAGCGCAGGATGGAACGTCCTCTGTCGCGAGCGGCAACTGGCGCGTCCCCTGGCCAGGCATCAACTACCCGAATATCTGGCTGCGGCTTAAACGTACCGGCAACCAGTTCATTGTTTATGGGGGCGCAAATGGACATGACTGGATCCAGGTCGCGGATTCGTTCACGCCCGTCCCGAACTATCCGCAAACCGTAGAGATTGGCATGGCCACCACATCCATGAGCGATAGTTACTCCGGCGTCCCTGCGGCGGCCGCAGAGTACCGCAACTTTGGAGATATCGGTTTGGCCACCCCGCCGCAACTGAGCCTGGCGCGCACCGGGCAACTTCTCCAATTCTCATGGCCTGCCCCCGCTTCGGAATTTCAGTTGCAACAGACGGCCGTCATCCCGGGTGGTGAATGGACTTCAATAAGCAATCGGCCGGCATTCTTCAACGGGCAGTGCTTGATCACACTGCCCGCTCCCACGGCCATCCGCTCTTTTTACAGGCTGATCGGCCCCGGCCCGTCGCCCTAAACGCTCCACCCGGCCGCAACATGACTTCATGAATTGGATATTCCCGGATCTTCGCCTCGCAACCCTCCGCTCGCGCGTCAATCAACCCGATGCGCTCAGCCGCCCGATCTGATTCTTAACACTCATGGAAGCCGGAACAATTAGCGGCTCGGAAACCACCAGTGAGCGCCGCTTGAGTTCCGAGGCATCGGCCAACTCGCGAAGTACACGCCGCACAGCCGTATGGCTGGTCAGATGATACCTGGCTGCGGTCTTGGCTAAACCAATGCGAACCGAAAACGCCGTAGGAGGCAACACTCGGAACAGGTCCTCGTCGGTCCAGTCGTCCCCGATCGCAAGGATGAATTCCGGTGGGTTCCCTGCCATCCACTGAAGCGCCGCGGATCCTTTCGTCACACCGGTATTGCGAATTTCCAGCACCTTGTTGCCCACCAGCACCTGCACATCCACGTTCCTTGTGTATTCGGCGAGATCGTCAAACAATTCCTGCGCGCGCAGGGACCCCAGTTCCGGCTCCGCGCGACGATAATGCCACGCAAGCGAGAACTCCTTTTCTTCGAGCATCGCACCGGGCAACCGATCCACATACAGTCGCAGGATCGGACGCACCCTGTCTTTCCAATCCGTCGTGATGGCTTTGAGCATCCGCCAATCCGCGCGCTTCGGACGAAGCCACACCCCGTGCTCGGCGGCGAGCGCCACCGGCAAATGGCCGAACCACGCCTCCAGGTCCCGCCGGGGCCTTCCGCTAACGATCAGCACTTCATTCGCCGGATCCTCCGGCAAACGGCACAACAGATCAATCAGCTCCTGGTCCGGACGCGCTTTGCGCGGATCGTCCACGAACGGTACGAGGGTTCCATCGTAATCAAGCATGAACGCCCTGCGCATGGCCGCCTGGTATTGCTGGAGCATCGTGGCATGCACCTTCCCGGTCAGTGACCGCGCGCCACGGGCCGCCTCTGTCTTCTGGGTTGCAATCAGGGCGTTGATAAACTCCTGCGCCCAGCGCTTCACATCGTAGCGCCGCAGGCGGTCCTGCAGGAGTTGATTCCGCTGGATCTGTTCTTCCACAGGCATCTTCAAAGCCTGATCAATCGCCTGGGCAAAGTCGTCCGCGTGGAACGGGTTGATGATCAACGCCTCTCCCATCTCCTTGGCAGCACCTGCCATTTCACTCAGCACAAGCACGCCTGTCTGGTCCGGGCGCGACGCCACAAATTCTTTTGCCACCAGGTTCATCCCGTCCCGAAGCGGCGTGATCAGGGCGATATCACAGGCCCGATACATGGCCACGATCTCCTCAAAGCTCATGTCCCGGTACTGGTAAATCAGCGGCACCCAGCCGAGATTGCCGTAAGCGCCTCCAATGCGCCCAACCGCCTGCTCCAGCTCCTGCCGCATCGCACGATAGGCATCCACCCCCGTCCGCGAGGGCGCCGCTGAAATCACAAATACCACCTTGCCTCTCCACTCGGGGCGCGTCTTGAGAAAAGCGTCGTAGCCCCGGAGCCGGTTGATCAATCCTTTCGTGTAATCCAGCCGATCCACGGAGAAAATAACCTTCTGCCCGACGAACCTTTTCCGCAACTCCGCCACTTTGGATTCCGTCTCGGCGGAAGCCGCGGCCTGGGCGAACCGTTCAAAGTCAATACCCATCGGAAAGGTATCCACCTTCACGACCCGATCTTTCAAAGTCAGGCTCCCAAGCTGGTGCTCGTGACCCGCGGTTCGCAGCACACTGGTCAGAAAATCGCGTGTATAGTCGTGCGTATGAAAGCCCACCAGGCTGGACCCAAGCACCCCCTCGATCAATTCCAGCCGCCACGCCCGCGGCAGCAGCCGGAATACTTCGTACGATGGAAAAGGAATATGCAGGAAGAAGCCGATGGGTATCTCGGGCCGCGCCTGCCGTATCAGCCGCGGCAGCAGCATGAGTTGGTAGTCATGCACCCAGACAACATCGTCCGGACGCAGCAATGGCACCAATGCATCCGCAAACAACTGGTTCACGCGCTTATACTCCTGCCAGTCCTGCTCTTCGTAACGCGTTAGTGTGGGAAAGTAATGGAAGAGCGGCCAAAGGGTCTTATTGCAAAAGCCGTGATAAAACCCTTCTATGCTGGACTCGGGCAGGAACACGGGATGGCACTTGAATTCCTTTTCGGCTAACTCAATCAATGCGGGCTGCTGCTCCACAGGTATGTTGGCCCCAGGCCATCCAAGCCAGAGAATGTCAATCGCGCCGGTTCCCTGGCTGCTGTTCTGCTCAAGGTAACTCCACAAACCGGTCGTCAGCCCGCCCGCACTCGGCTTGATATTCGGGGCGCCGTCTTTAATCGTGACCGTAAAAGGCAGCCGGTTTGAGACGATGACTAGTCGCATATGGATGCCTCGGTGGACAGCAATGGGGAAGGCCTCCCGGCCGCGTGTGCCGGGAGACCCGGGGCATAGAGCCCCTCCGCAGGGGACGGACTCGCACCATGTGCCGGGAGAAAGGGGGTTTTCAAAAAGCCATTGCGCAGCCGCTCCATGCGCTCGGTTCTGCTCTCGGCCAGCGCACTCTCCAGGGCTGTGAGCAGTTTCCTGGCATCGGTGGGCTTCTCCAGAACGGCGTCGGTGCCGGCAAAGGAGCCCGCTTCGCACTCGCTCAGCATGCCCGTCAGCAGCACCACCGGTATCTCCGGACGATGCGCCGTAGCATACTCAAGGATCTCCCAGCCTTTCAGTTCAGGCAGATCAAGATCCAAAAGCAGCAGGTCAAAATCCTCCCGTTTGTAATCCTCCAGCCCATGCTCCCCATTCTCGGCATGCACAATCGCATAGCCGCTCACTTCCAGGGCTCGTTTTACCGAGCACCGGACGGATGAATCGTCGTCAATAATCAAAATTCGATATGCCATCTGTTTCAATACCTAACGGCCTGCACTGTTTCTGAAGGAACGCGCCTCCGCTGGCCCGGCATTTTAAGCGTGATCCATGCCAACCGTCAAAAATCCCCTAATTCAAGCAGTTTCGGCTGGGTCGAGGCTGTTTTTCCTGTTAGAACTCCAGCATGCGTGGAACAAAAAGTGCCACCGGTGGTTTTCGCCGGATCACAAGGCTTGATCCACAAGTCCAGATTAGGGTTTTAGGGTTTGTCTTGATCATTGTGTGCGGCGGAGCCCTGCTCGGCTGGATTACTCACACAAGCTGGAAACAACTCGAACAACTGCAAAAAGAGCATGCGGCCGTTAGAAGCGAAACGTTCTATCTCGGGGTTACGCTGCGCAGTGGCATCCGCAGCCTCAACGGCAAACTCCTGCAGTACGGCCGCAGCCGTGAAACCGCCATCGCCGAGGCCTTTGATGCCGAGGCAAAAGACCTGCACCAATGGGTGCAAATGAACCGACTGCACGTCGTCGGCGCGGAAAACTCGAAACTGATCAAAACCCTCGGCCTCGCGGATGACCTCCAGTTCCTCGATAAGGTCGATGAAAGCTTCACGGCATACCTGGCGAGTGCCGAACGAATCCTGTCTCCGGAAAGCCCCCCGCCCGCACTGGACACCTTTGAAAAAGTGTACATCGAGGTCCAGAACGCTTCCTGGGAGCTCCTCGGTCTTTGCGATCAACTTGTCGCCCTCCAGGGCAGGGGCTTCGAGCAGTTCCTCTACTCAACGCAACGAACGTTATCCAATCACCAACGGCTTCTCCAAATAACCCTCGCCCTGATCATCGTCATGGCCGCAACCCTTGCCTTGCAGGTTTATCGCGGCATGATCGCCCCGCTGCGCCGCGGTCTAAGCCGCAGCGAAAAAATCATCGAACGCCAGGAAAAGCTCGCCTCCCTGGGGGTGCTCGCCTCCGGAGTCGCCCACGAAATCAGAAATCCGCTCACAGCCATCAAGTTCAGACTCTTTAGCCTCGAAAAGACCGTCCCAGAACTCGCGGGTAACGAAGACGCCAGCATCATCTCCAATGAAATCAACAGGCTCGAACGCATCGTGAAGGATTTCCTGCGGTTCGCCCGTCCGTCAGAACCGGAGCTCTCCATTGTCTCCACAACCCGGGCACTCACCGAAGTCCAGCGGCTCCTGCGTGACCAGTTCGAGCGGCACGGCAAACAGTTGTTCCTGACACCCGGCCCCGATCTCACGGTCCGCGCGGACCCACACCAGCTCAAACAGGTCCTGATCAATCTTCTCCAGAACGCTGCCGAGGCCATCGACGGCCCCGGCGCAATCACGATACAAGCGCGCGAGGACCAAATCGATCTCAACGACAAACAGATGCGGGTGGCTGTCCTTTCGATCTCAGACACCGGCCGCGGCATCTCCCCTTCCATCGAGGAGCGGCTTTTTGACCCTTTCTTTTCCACGAAAGACAGAGGGACTGGCTTGGGATTGGCCATTGCTTCCCGTATAGTGGAAAAGCATGGTGGTGTTTTGCGGTACGAAACCGAGTTAGATCGCGGGACCACGTTCGAGGTGGTGCTGCCTATGACGAATGATAGCTCCAACATTGCTGCTCATTGAGGACGATCCGGGCACCGCTTCCGCTTTGCGGAAGGTGCTCCAGGCGGAAGGCTACACCGTGCTCGCTTCCGAGCGCGGAGACGAAGGTTTGACGATGGCCAGGAACAGCCCGTGCGACCTCGTCATTACCGATTTTAAGCTGCCGGGGCTGAGCGGCCTTGAGCTGATGCGCGAACTGCACGAGGCCCGCCCGCGCCTCCCGGTCATCATGATGACAGCCCACGGCACCACCGAAACCGCAATCGAGGCCATGAAACTGGGCGCCTGCGAGTACCTCGTGAAACCCTTCGAGGCGGATGAGCTCCTGGACCTCGTGGCCAGAGCCGTGGCCAGTTCGCGTCTCATGTCCGAAACCGTGGAAATCGGAGCGTCGGACACCTCCGCCGCCGCCCTCGTCGGCCAAAGCAGGGTGATGCAGGGCATTTACAAGGAAATCGGACGCGTTGCCGCCACTCCCGTCACCGTGTTGATCCGCGGCGCCACCGGCACCGGCAAGGAACTCATCGCCCGCGCCATTTATCAGCACAGTGATCGCGCTCAAAAACCGTTCATCGCTCTCAACTGCGCTGCGATTCCTGAAACGCTGCTCGAAAGCGAGCTCTTCGGCCACGAACGAGGCAGCTTCACAGGCGCCCAGAACCGCAGGATCGGTCGTTTCGAGCAGGCACAGGGCGGCACCATCTTCCTCGACGAAATCGGCGACCTTTCCTCCAGCACCCAGGCCAAACTGCTCCGCGTCCTCCAGGAACGCAGCATCCAGAGGCTCGGCGGCGACGAAACCATCCCTGTGGATGTTCGCGTTCTCGCCGCTACGCACCGCGACCTCGAAGCCGCCATTCAGGAAAGAGAATTCCGCGAGGATTTGTTCTATCGCCTCAGTGTCGTAACTATTCGCCTTCCTGCACTGAAAGAAAGGGCGGAGGACATACCCGACCTGGTGAGGTTTTTCATCCGGCGCTACGCCGGAGAACTCGGCGTCGAGAATGCCTCGATGCACCCCGATGCCATCGCATGGCTCCAAACCCAACCCTGGCCGGGAAACGTCCGCGAACTCGAGAATGTCGTACGCCAGGCGCTGATCGTGTCAAAGCCATTCGCCATCGGCCTCGACCACGTCCGAAGCGTCGTCGCAAAATCCCGCGAACCTGTCGTGGCCAGGAACCAAACCCACGCCTCCTACATCGCCGACCTGCTCGCAAGAGTCCAGCGAGGCGAGGAACAATCCGCCTACACACGGATGATCGCGGACCTCGAGCCCGAGCTGTTTTCACAAGCAATCCAACTGGCCGATGGCAACCAGGCCAAGGCCGCCCGATGGCTCGGCGTCACCCGCCTGAAAATGCGCGAAAAACTCGGCGAACTCGGACTACGCCCCTCGCGCGAAACCAGGGAATAGCCGCGCCGGGACCAACAGTTTCAAGCCGAACGGCAACCACCAACACCTCTCTGCATTCCACAAACCTTCGGAAATCCCGGGAGGTGGTATGTAGCCTGCCGATTTAATGCGGCAATCGGAAGCATACGAGGTGCATCTCAGGCTGGCCCAAAGGCCTCCGTCAGCACCCGCAACTCGAGACTCGATGGTTGAGAACCAGCCCACGGGACCCTCTCACCGGCAAAGACGCGCCGGGCCCATCCGATCAGGTCTGCATTCTTTCCGCTTTCGGCCCAGGTTTTGAAGTGCTGATCGGCTTGGTCTTGCTTGCCAAGGTTCTTGAGCGCAAGCGCCGCCATGAGACCCCGCGCCCCCCCGGTAGCCCGTTCCACCTCAACAAATCTCTCGAATAGAGCCTGCGCTTCACCAGCCTTGCCCTGCCTCAAAAAGCACTCCCCTGTGAGCCAGTCCTCGAAACGCTCATCCACCTCGTTCGGGTAGGGCTTTCCCGCGCCGAGCCGCTCCGGCCATTCACGCGCCGCAGCCACATGCGCCAGCGCTCTCTCAATTTTGCCCACTCTCATCTCCGACGCCGCGAGCATGAGCTCAGCCTCGCGATACACACCACGCGCATCCGCCTGCCCCTCACTGGGCAGGACGGTAATGCTGCCCAGCACACGGCTCGCCTCCGCGTACCGCCTGTCGAGCAGCAACGTCCTTGCGTGCAGCAGGGCAATGATGTGATTCGATGGGGACGCCCCGAAGTGCCGCCCGGTGATCTCAAGTGCCGCTCCGATTTCATTGTCCTCAATCAATCTCTCCGCCAGCAACTTCCCGTACCGCCACTCGCCAGGCTCCAGAGATGCGGCGCGCTTCAGATCGACAAGCGAGCCATCACGGGAACGGTTCAACTTTGCGCGAGCCGCGTAAAACGGCGGGTAATCAGGCTCAGCACCGCAGGCATCCAAATGCTCGAGCGCACGATCCTGGTCGCCCCGGCTCCATGCAAGAAGCGCGAGATAATACCTCGGCTTCCAGCTCCGACTTTGGCCGGCGGCCCAGTCGAAAACGGCCTGGCTCTCGGGCCGGAACGGGAACACAAGCCAGGGGGAAGCCCGATCCGCATCTTTCAGAGCCTGTCTGGCATTTCCCTTCCTCAAACCATTCTGGAGATACGCCTTCCAGTAAAGGATTTCCGCGTTCGGTTCGGCAAGTTCCAGCAGCCTCAAAGCGTCCCCTGCCCTTCCCAAGCCCCGATACCATGCCGCCATTTCAAGAAAGGTCTCGCACGGCATCTCGTTGCGAATGCCTTCCACCAGCGCGGATGCCTGGGCCTTCTTGCCGGTGGCCAGAAATTCCTCGGCTCGCGCGAAGTGACTTAGAGGATCGATACCCAATAAACGCCCGACAGCCTTCGTCGCCCGAACCGGGTCCTTCGCCACACGCGCGCAAACTGCCAGCAATTGCAGCGCCTCGATATTCATCGGCTCCGCGGTCAGGCTCCGATTCGCGTATGCTTCGGCGCCGCCGGGATCGTTTTCAGACAGGCGCAGCCTGGCATGGCCCGTCCACGCGGCAACGCGATACTCCGGCGAAAGCGCGGCGATATCGAACCCGTCTTTTGCATCGTTGACCTTCCCGAGCGCAAGCCCGGCCAATGCGTAGTAGTAGTTTGCGGCGCCATCGTATGTATCCACCGCCAGCGCATGTTTCGCCTGGTCGAATGCTCCCGCATCATCCATTGCGCGGTAGCGCAGCATCGCAAGGTCCGCCAGCGCGGGCACATAGTGCGGGTCTTTCTTCAGGCACGCTCTCAGGAAAGCTTCCGCATCGTCATAGTCGCGCTGGCGAATGGCTTCCTTGCCCTTCAGCCACAGCCCGTACACCGCTTCCCAATTAAAGTTGTCGGGACTCTTCAGCGGACGCGAAAGAGAGTCCCGCGCCCCGCTCCAGTCCACAAGCCCGCTGCCAAACCGCACACGCAGCCGTTCCTTCGGGATGCCGGCGTTGATGCTCCCGGACCATGTCTCCATTGGCTTCAAAGCCAGGCGCGCGTTGTAAATCCTGCGGTCACCGTCAAAAACCTCGATCCGGTCGTCCATCGCGCGCGTTGCACAAAAGTGAATCTCGACCTCGTCTCCGCAGGTGACATTCAAACTGCCGCATGCACTCGCATCCACCAACCCCTTCGTACCTTTCACCGGCGACCAGTATTCCGTCCATGTATCCACCGCGCCAGGCGCGAACCCCCGGTGTTTGAACGGTGTGCGCGTGCTGCCGGCAGTGGATTGGTTGAACAGGCGACCGGACTGCATCTCGACATACTGCCCGTCGTCATCCGTCAGCAGCCGTTCCCAGATCATGCCTTGCCGAGAAAGCCCCCAGATCCACGCTTTCTTTCCAACCTTGTCGTCACGCAGCGACCAACGGGTCATGCCAAAATTGTCCCTGTGCCAGAAAGCGCCAAAAAAGTCCGCGTAACTTCCAAGGACGTGGTACGACTTGTAACTGCCAAAATCGTTCTGTTCGTAAAAGGACAGGTTCTTCCCGTTGCCCGGGTGCATTGGCCACGGCGCTGGGTCTCCCTCGTGACCGATATAGTGTGTTCCCGGAAAGACGAGTTCCAGGTCTCCAGCCGCCTTGATGCCGGTATTCATCCAGGTGTAATACGGCTGCTCTATGCCGGAGGTATTGAACCAAACGGACCTCGTGCTGAAGCATGCGGCATCGCGCGCAAGGTTGATTTCAATGCGCCACCACGTGCGCGTGAGCAGGTCCAGCACACCGATAAACGCCGACGCGCTCCCGTCCGCATTGGTGCGAGTAAGGTAATCCACGGGTGTCGCGCAGTTGGGCGTGTGACCGATGATCCCGTAGTTCGCCTCAATCCCACCGCTTGTCCAGGGACCCCGCATGGCAACATCCCGGAACTTCACCACCTTGTTGTCGTATATGAAGGACCGGCCCGTGGATTTCTCAACTGCGGACCAGATCTTTCCGCCTATTTCGGGAAGAATGGAAACACAAAGATAATTGTTTTCCAATTCAATGACCTTCCATTCCCTTTGGGTGCCCAGGTCCGTGTAACCATCAAATCGATAATACGGATAAATCCGGCCAGCCTGGGGAATCGGGTTGGGATCAGAAAACGGATAAGTGCGGTAGCTCTTTTTCACAATGCGCACCGTTGCGGCCGGTTCGGCACACAACTGCAGGACGGAGAGCACCAGGCAAAAAGCTGCATAAACACGCATAACTTCCGGCATAAACTTTTTCACTGCGGAAACCAAAAAGTATGTATGCGTTGATATGGCAAAGCGCTATCGCCGCCATGCAATTGCCGCTGGCCGTTTCGTTTCCTTGCGCGAAAAAATCGCGCTCAACCCCTGAACGGCATCCCGGCAATGCCCCCGCCTACAACTGCTTCATCGCCTCGTCCATCGCCGCGAAAAGGTTCGACATGGTCGCCTCAGTCTCGTCACCCATGTTCGAGATGCGGAAGGTGGTCCCCTTAATCTTGCCATAACCACCGTCAATCAGGAAACCGGCGTCCTTCACCAACTTTTGCAGCTTGGGCACATCCACGGTGCGTTTGCCGGGCTTTGCGCCATTGTTCACGCACGTCAACGTCATCGACTCGTAGCCGGGCTCGGGAAACAGGTTGAACCCGTGCCTGGCGGCCCAGTCCCGCGTCATCTTGTTGGTCCGGCGATGCCGCTCGTAACGGGCGTCGAGCCCCTCGGCAAAGAACTCGTCAAGCTTGGATGAAAGCGCAAACACGTGCCCGATGCTCGGGGTGCTGGGGGTCATGTGCTGCTCGGCGTTCTTCTGGAACTCGATCAAATCAAAGTAATAGCCCCGATCCTTTGCCGTTGCTGCTTTTTCGAGCGCCGCCTTCGAGCATGCAAAAACGGCCGTGCCGGGAGGCATCGCAAAAGCCTTCTGCGTGCCGGCCAGCAGAACATCAATCCCAAGCTCGTCAAACTTCAGCGGCACACCGCTCATCGAGCTGACCGAATCCACGATAAACATGACGTCGGGATACTTCTTCTTGAGCGCGGCAATCTCCTGCAACGGGCTCATCACACCCGTGGAGGTTTCATTGTGAATCAGCGTGAGCGCGTCAAACTGTCCCGACGCCAGCTTCTGATCCACCTGTTCGGCCCGGATGGGCGATCCCCAGGGCACCTGCAGCGCCTCAGCATCCTTGCCGCAACGCTTCGAAACATCAAACCACTTGTCCGAAAACGCACCGCACATACAGTTGAGCACCTTCCGCGAAACCAAGTTCCGTATGGCGCCCTCCATCACACCCCAGGCCGAGGATGTGCTGATGTACACGAGCTGCTTTGTGGACAGCAACTGCTGCAACTGCGGCTGGATCTTCGCATAAAGATCTTTGAAGCCCTGCCCGCGATGTCCAATCATCGGCGAACAAAATGCGCGGAAGGTCTTTTCGTTGACTTCCACCGGTCCCGGGATGTGCAGTTTCACGTGTGCCATAATTCAGTGACCCCGAATATTTCAAAATCCCGCCGGTTTTCAAGGAGCAAAGTCTATAACATACGCTGGCACACCCCCCAGGATTCCGGCTAAAGCCGCCCAACAGCCTCCCTCCCGGCAATCAACACGGCCGTTCCGGATTTCATTTCGCCTTGATACAATCGGGCTTCCGGTGGATGGTATGCCGCGTTCATTATGAAGAAGAATTCCTCAGCACCCACGGTAGGCATTTTGATGGGCAGCGACTCGGATTGGCCAGTCATGAAAGCCGCGGCAAACGTCTGCACCGAGTTCGGCATCGCGCACGAAGTCAGGGTGATCTCAGCCCACCGCACGCCCGATGACCTCGCAAGTTACGCATCCTCAGCGCACAAACGCGGCCTGAAGGTGATCATCGCAGGCGCCGGTGGAGCCGCCCACCTGCCCGGGGTAACTGCCGCCTTCACTCATCTGCCCGTGATCGGCGTCCCAATCCAGTCCCAGGCGCTCAACGGGATGGACTCTTTGCTCTCAATTGTGCAAATGCCAGGCGGCATTCCCGTAGCCACGGTGGCAATCGGCGGCGCGCGCAACGCCGGCATTCTCGCAGCACAGATCTTGGCGCTGGGGGACCAGGCACTGAGCAAAAAGGTGATTCAGTTTAAAGAAAAGCTGGCTCGCGAATCGCGCGCAAAGAACCAGAACCTGGTTGTGTAATCCCGGTCGCCGTCAACGCTTTGGACCGCGGTGCAACCCCGCTGTTCCTTCCAGCTCAATAACGGTCAGCCACCCGGCGGGCGCAACAGCGGGAGCAACGCCACTTTTCGAACCGGCAGCACAACGTCTGCAGGACCGGATGCCTATAACCTTGCGTTGTCTATCAACCGGGTGTTCCCAACAAACACGGCCAGCGCCATGTGGGTCCCCATTGCGACAGATCGAACCGGCTCAAGCGTTTCAGAGTCGAAAAACTCGACGTAGTCCACACGCGCAGCAGGAACCGCGGTTATCAGCTCCTGGCATCTCCGACGCAGTTTGCCTGCCGGGATGCTCGCTCCCTTGCGCACCTCGCTCCGCGCCAGCCCGATCGCCCGCGACAACACCTTCGCCTGGAGGCGCAAACTCCCTTCCAGGTATTTGTTCCGCGAACTCATCGCCAGCCCGTCGCTCTCCCGCACGGTCGGCGCAACAATGATTCTAACCGGAAAATTCAGGTCCCGAACCATTCGCCGAACAATCGTGGCCTGTTGCCAATCCTTCGCCCCAAACACCGCCACCCCCGGTCGCACAATGTTGAACAGCTTGGCCACAACCGTCGTCACACCCCGAAAATGTGTCGGACGTGACCTGCCTTCCATCACGCAAGACAACGTTTCCTCAACCACGTAAGTGCTGAACCCGGCCTTCGCGCCGCGAAAATACATGTCCTTATCCGAAGGCGCAAAGATGACGTCCACCCCGGCTCCTTCGCACAAGCGCTTGTCATTCTGAAAATTGCGCGGATAGCGGGAGAAATCCTCCGAAGGCCCAAACTGAGTCGGGTTTACATAGATGCTCACGATCACTTTGCTGTTCGGTCCGACGGCTTTCCGGGCGCGCCGTACGAGGCTCAGATGCCCCTGGTGCAGATAGCCCATCGTTGGCACAAGCCCGATTTTCTCTCCGGACCGGAGCCATTCCCCGGCCTGGCGTTGCATGGCAGAAGTGGTGGTTATCACTCGCATGGTGCGAAATTGTGTCACAACCGGACTCCTTTCAACATTATCCGTATTGACAAAGAGAGCGGAGAGACTGTACATCTGTACAGTATGGGCGAGAACCTCACAGTCCGTCAGCAGCAGGTATTGGACTTCATCCGGGCCAGCCAGCAACATCACGGCTTCCCCCCAAGCATCCGCGAAATCGCCGCCCATTTCGGGTTCAGCAGTCCAAACGCCGCGCTCGATCACCTCAAAGCGCTCCGCGCCAAAGGCGTCCTCTCCTCGGATACCCGGCGCGCTCGCGGCCTGCGCCTCCTCACACCCCAAAATCGGAACATCAACGTCGAGAATATCGTCTCCATCCCCATCTACGGCTCGATCCCGGCCGGACCGCCCAATGACGATTCGCAGGAAAACGACGGTTGCGTGCTCGTCGATGTCAACACCATCGGAATACGCCCCACCGCCCGCACGTTCGGACTCAGGGTCCGCGGCGATTCTATGGTCGGAAAGCACATCATTGATGGGGACCTCGCCATCATTGAGCACGGGGTCGAACCCCGGTCGGGTGACGTCGTAGCCGCATTGATCGACGGCCATGTCACGTTGAAAACATTCGTCACGCTGCGGGGCAAACCTTTTTTAAAGGCCGAAAACCCGCACTATCCGGATTTGATTCCGCAACAGGAACTACAAATCCAGGGAGTCATGGTCGGTCTGGTGCGAAAGAGAAAAACCTGAAAGCAAAGGTTATTGATTGGAATGGTGACGGGAGGATCCGCCGATCGCCCATATGTGAAGCGGCGATTCACCAACCCGGAAGACCTCCGCGTATCATATAAACTTCACTTTGCCACCCGCTCATGCGCTCCATTGTTCACCTGGATGCCGATGCCTTTTTCGCCTCTGTCGAGCAGGCGGCGGACCCCCGCCTGCGCGGCAAGGCCATCGCCGTCGGCGGCGAAAAAAGAGGCATTATCGCCTCCGCATCCTACGAAGCGCGCAAACTCGGCATTTTTACACCCATGCCCACCGCCATGGCGCGGCGCCTCTGTCCCAAGCTGATCCTGCTCCCCGGCGATTTCGAAAAATACGAGCTGTTCTCGCGGTTGATGTTTTCCTACGCCTACGACGTCACCCCCGACGTCGAAATCGGCTCGATCGACGAAGGATATTTCGATCTTACAGGCGTCCGGCAGCCTCCGGTCAGCATCGCCGAAAAAATCCGGAACGCCATCCGGCAATCTCTCAAGCTGCCGGTCAGCGAGGGCATCGGCGCCAATAAACTCGTCAGCCAGATCGCTTCCAAACTCAAAAAGCCCTCTGCATTCGAGCTCGTCCCGGCAGGCAGCGAAACAGCGTTTCTCGCCCCGCTGGAGGTTCGCTGGCTTCCGGGTGTGGGACCAAAAACGGCTTCCCAGCTCAATTCCGCCGGCCTGGCCCGCATCGGACAGGTGGCGGCGACTCCCCTGGAACTGTTAAACCTGCTGGTCGGACGCGCCGCCCCGCAGTTGCGCAATTTTTCACAAGGCTTTGACGAGCGCCCGGTCGTGCCGGCAAGTGTTCCCGCAAAGTCCTACAGCGAACAGGAAACGTTCGAAAAAGATATCACCGACGAGCCCTTCCTCGACGCCACGCTGCGGCGCATGGCCGACAAGCTCATGGCGAAGGTGCGCGCGGATCACAAAAGCGTCCGCACCGTAACCGTCAAGGTCCGCTACAACGACATGGACGAGCAGCAGGCCGGCGAGAGCCTGCCGGAACCCACCAACCTCGAAAGCGATATCTACGGAAAAGTTTCCGCGCTGCTTCGAAAGGTGTGGGAAAGACGGGTAAGCCTGCGAATGGTTTCACTCAAGCTCTCGAACGTGTACGAAGGCACGTTATGGGGCGGGCTAAGGCTGGATGCTTCCTCCGCGCAGCACGACGCGCAGCAACGGCTCGCGGTTGTTGTGGACCAGTTGCGCACAAAGTATGGACGTTCCGCCGTGCTCCGGGGACACGACTTTATTCTGCGCGAGACGACGCAGGAACCCGAAATCTCCGGGCAACCGGCAGCTTCGAACCGTCGCGCCTGCAACATCGCGGTGGTTCAACGCCAGCGGCTGGCAAACAAGCTCGTCCGCAGCAAGGGAGCGAAGCCCCACAGCTCCCCCGCCCCGGAGCTTCGCTTCCAGCCGGGCTCACCCCCAAAAACCCCGCAGAGCGTTTCAAAGGCTGCCAGAACCACCTTCGCGCCGTTGAACATGCACAGTTTCTACTCGTTCCTGGATTCGACCCTGTCCGTGAACGACATTATTGGTCTCGCAAAGAAATATTCCCTTCCCGCAATCGCTCTCACGGACAGAAACAATCTTCATGGCGCGGTCGAATTCGCGCTCGCCGCAGCCGAGGCTGGCATCAAGCCCATCATCGGCGCGGAGTTGGATTGGCAACGGCAAAAGCTCTGCCTCTACGCGGAAAATCAGCGCGGCTACACAAACCTGTGCGAATTGCTTTCGTCTGTCCCTGCTTCCGATCCGCAACCCGGCCGCTCCTCCCTGGTGCCCGTCATTTCTGAAAGCCGCCTCGCCAAACTTTCGGACGGCCTGCTGGCAGTAAGCAACGCCCCCGCCCTGGCACGGCTTTTTTCAGACCGGTTTTATTTCGCCGTCACTCATCCGGACCAACTGGAGAAAGCCCCCCGCAACTTGCCTTGCGTGGTCGCCCTGCCCGTCCATTACGAATCCCCCGCCGACCGGCTGAAATACGATATTGTTCAGAGTATTCGCACGCTCACGCTCCTGCGACAGCCCCACCCGGAGAAACGCCAGGGCGGCGATTTCCACTTTCGCGCGCCGTCCGAGATCCGGGCTTTGTTCGCCGGACACCCCGAACTGTTGACACACAGCGACGAAATTGCCGGGCGATGCAACTTCACGTTGCGCCCCGGCAGGCCGCAGTTCCCCGCCTACACGCCCCCGGACGGTTCAAGCCCGGCGGCATTTCTCCGGCGCCTGGTCATGGAAGGCTTGCGCCAGCGCTACCCGGAGGGCCGGCCTCTCCCCGCCTGCGCAAACACCGCGCGCGGACTGACCCGCCAAAACCTTCAAAAACAGATCGAGGAGGAACTGGCAATCATTACGGAGGTCGGATACGAGGAGTATTTCCTCATCATGTGGGACATCCTCCAGGAGTGCCGACGCCGCGGCATAGACTGGATTACCCGCGGCAGCGCGGCCGATTCCCTGGCCTGCTATTGCCTCGGCATCAGCGGCGTCTGCCCCATCCGGTTCGATCTCTATTTCCGCCGATTTCTCAATAAAGACCGCATGGCGCTTAATAAGCTGCCGGATATCGACGTCGATTTTCCCCACGATCGCAAAGACGACGTCATGGACCTGATCTTCGAAAAATTCGGCGCCGCCAACACGGCGGTCGTAGGCGGCTTTTCCACGTTCCAGGCCCGCAGCGCCTTCGCCGAAGTGGCAAAAGTCCTCGGCGTCTCCGACCACCAGGTCCGCCGCATCACCGAACGATTCCCCTATTATTCGCACATGGGCGAACTCACGGAAGCCGCCGCCGAAACGCAGGAATGCCGCGACCTGCCGCTCAAGGAAGAGCCCTTTGCCACCGCGCTGGCCATGGGCCAGTTCCTCGACGGATTTCCCCGCCATCCGAAAATGCACCCGTGCGGCGTCGTCTTATCGCGGCAACCTATGCGCGAAATCACACCCTGCTTCATCTCCGCCAAAGGTTATCCCACAGCGCACCTGGACATGGACTCCGTCGAAGCCGTCGGGTTGGTAAAAATGGACATTCTCGCCCAGGGCGGCCTGGCAACAATGCGGGACGTGAGGCAAATCCTTCGGGATCAGCCGGGATCACCCAAACCCGGTTCCGCGCCGGTGTTCAACCTTGATCTTCTCGAGCCGTGGGATGATCCGGAGGTTTGGGAACTGATCGCTTCCGGCGGCGCCAGGGCCGTGCACCACATCGAAAGCCCCGCCATGATTTCTCTTTGCAACATGTGCAACGTGCGGGATATCGACACGCTCATTGCCATCGTTTCGGTGATCCGTCCCGGCGCGGCCAACGAGAGCCGCAAGCTGGAGTTCGCGCGACGCTACCAGGGGCTCAGTCCCGTCCGCTACCCGCACCCCTCGCTCGAAACCTGCCTGCGCAGCACTTACGGACTGGTCGTTTACGAAGAGCACATCCTCCAAATGTGCGAGGCCTTTGCCAGCCTGCCTCCCGGGCGCGCAGATATTCTGCGCCGGGCGCTCGGCAGGGAAAAGACGGACGTCATTGAGCAGATTCAAACCGAATTTTTTCAGTGCGCGCGCGAACAGGGCCGCGGCGAGGCCGAGACCGCCGAAGTGTGGAAGCTCATCACCGGCTTCCGGGGTTACGCCTTTTGCAAAGCCCACAGCACCGCCTACGGCGTGGAGGCCTATCAATCCGCCTGGTTGAAACGCTACTACCCCGCCGAGTTCATGGCAGCCGTCCTCACGAACGGCAAAGGGTTCTATCATCCGCTCGTTTATATTCTCGAGTGCCACCGCCTCGGAATCCCGTTGCTGCCGCCCTCCATCAACTGGCCCGGACCGGAGTTCGCCGTCACGCCCGAAAGCCAGATCCGGATTCCTGTGCTCCAGGTCAAGGGTCTCACAACACGCACCACAGAGCGGATCCTTCGCGAGCGCAAGGCCCGCCCCTTCCAGTCACTGGCGGATTTTTACCTGCGCGTCGTCCCGAACGAGGACGAAATGAACGCGCTCATCCGCATCGGCGCCTTCGATACATTTGGCGCAACTCGTGCCGCGCAATACTGGGACTTCAAATCGCTTGCCGCCAGGTTCGCAGACGCACGCTCCAGCCACACCACCGAACACGCGCCAGCCTCTCCCGCGACACAACTCTGGCTCCTGCCCCCGGGCGGCCTGGACCGGTTGTCTTCCGTTCCCCTGGAGGAACCCACACGCGTCTCCCGTTTGCAGGCCGAGGAGGAACTCCTCGGCTACACCGCCAGCGGCCATCCTCTGGAGCTTTTCCCGGATATCGCATGGGAAACTTATTGCCCGGTCCATCGCCTCGACCAATTCATCGGGCAAACAGTGATCACCTGCGGTATGGTCATCGAGCAGCGGATTTACCACCAGGTCACCGGTGAACCGATGAAATTCATCACCATCGCCGATCACACCGGCATCGTTGAAACCGAACTCTTCGCACGCACTTACAAATCGTATGGCCTCAACACCATCCGATACCGCGTGCTGGAAATCGAAGCCTCCGTCGAACCGTTCGAAAACGGTAGAGGTTACACCCTCCGCGTCCATCGTGCCGGAAAACCCAGAAACACCCGGTAGCCCAGCACCTTCCAGAACCGCGCGGCATCCTGACCTGCGGCCGCCGCCTCCCGCTCTTGCACTCCCTTCCAGCGGCAATGCACCATCCGGCCCACGCCAAAGCTCCGGAACACCAGTCCACTCCAGAACCTGAGGAAGCGTTTGCGCTTCAGCGGACTGAAGCTGCCGCCCCATCTCCAGACCTCTTCAGCAAATACAGTCCCGCGAAAATCTTCGGGTCCACCAGCAAGCCTGCCGAAGCTTTTTGCTCCAGCCAGGCATCCACGGACGCCAGCGGCACTTCATGAACCGTAATGTCTTCCTGCCCCACCCCGCCGCCCCTCTGCGCCCTTTCCAGGTCTGAAGCGATGAACAACGTAACCACTTCAGAAGTGAGGCCGCCCGAAGACGGCCCGCGCGCGACCGCTGTCATCCGGCCAGCGCGATAGCCGGTTTCCTCGAGCAGTTCCCGACGCGCGGCTTCCTCGTGCGACTCCCGGCCGTTGCCGGGGTCATCGCCCATGATTCCCGCTGGCATCTCGATGGTTCTGCAATGCAACGGCACGCGGTATTGTTCCACCAGCAGGACGTTATTCGCACGTGTAACAGCGGCAATGATCGCCGCGCCCGTCGCCGTAACGCGGTCCACATATTCCCAGTGCCCTTCCCGGACGAGTGACAGAAACTCGCCCTGATACAGTACTTCGCTCATAGCCCGGTGAGATAATAATGCGGATCCGGGCGCTTTGCACACCCGCTGCGAGGACTTTTTTGCGGTGCGACGAACGCGCAGGCATGGGCGGCGGAGGGCCTCGCCAGGCGCAAAAGAACGGCTTTCTACCCCCGATGCCCGGCGCCCCGTGTTTCACCTGCCCAACATCCGCAGTTGAATTCAGCCGCAAAACTGCCAACGATAGACGCGCGTGAAAACATTGCACAGGTACCTTGCGCGCCAGGTGATCGCATCGCTGATCATGACCGTGGCGGTTTTCACGTTCGTGCTGCTGCTCGGCAATGCGCTCAAGGAGATTCTCCCGCTGCTCATTAGCGGCACGGTCAGCATCTGGATTGTCACCAAAGCCATTGCCCTCCTGATTCCATACGTGCTGGTGTTCGCCCTGCCAATGGGGATGCTCACCGCCACGCTGCTGGTATTTGGAAGGTTCAGCGCCGACCAGGAACTAACCGCTGTGCGCGCCAGCGGCATGAGCCTGCTCTCGCTGGTGACCCCGATTCTCCTGATCAGCCTCGCCCTGTGCGGACTGGCCTCCTACATCAACATGGACCTCGGCCCGCGCTGCCGCGCCGGCTACAAGGAGCTCTACTTTGAGTTGCGCGCCGAGTTCTCGAGCGCCCAATTGCCCGAGGGCAGGTTCATACGGGATTTCCCGGGCTTCATTTTCTACGCGGGCAAAAATCGCAACGGCGAGCTCCATGAAGTGATCGTTTTCATCCTGCGCGACAAGACAAACGTCACTGAAACCATCCGCGCGCCCCGCGGCACGTTCACGTTCGACAGCGCGAGAGAACTCATCAACATCTCGCTCTATGACGGCCGGCTGGTCACGCTCGGCCAGGACAGGCCGGCGGGCATCATGGCTTTTGAGGAAGTGCCGCTCGAACTGGACATGAGCGCCCGCAAAAAGGGGCCCCGGGTAAAGCTGTCGGAACTGAGCTTTCTCCAGTTGCAGAGTGAGATGGAAAAAGTGAAGAGCCAGATGCAGAGCATCAGCATTAAGGAAGGGGTCGAGGTTGAACGCCAACTCGCCGCCATCAAGGCGGAACTGGCGCAGCAACGGGAAAACATGGAGACGCCCATCCGCTTTCAAATGCATCGTCAGGTGGCGTTTTCGTTCGCCTGCTTCGGATTCACCCTGGTGGGCATTCCGCTCGGCATTCGCGTGCACCGCCGCGAGACAAACGTGGGGATTGCCATAGCCCTGCTGCTGGTGGCTGTTTACTACGGCATGGTTCTGGTGGCTTCAGGCCTCGACGACCAGCCCGGATACGCGCCTCACCTCCTGGTCTGGCTGCCCAACTTCCTATTCCAGGCAGCCGGCGCCGTCATGCTTTGGAAGGCCAACCGCGGAATGTAGCCTATTCGTCCCTGGACGGAAAATCGTAGCCGACCTTCCCGCCTTCCCCGACGACCAGGAAAGCCTTGAAGCTCCGCCCGGTCTTTGAGGAAACAAAGTTCTCCAGCAGGTCGGTTTTGCGATGGGCCAGCAGTTTCTCGACTTGTCCGCGCTCAATCGGCTGCTGCAACATCACTTTTGCAACCTTGAACTTGCAGGGATGTTTTGCCGCTTGCGTCTTCTCACACATCCACGCCTCCTCCGTCTCAAACACCTGCCCGTCGCAGTGCGGGCACGCGCCGATCGCCGGCCGGCCGCTGAAATCAACCTTCTCAGCCGGCTTCCTCGATGCGGCAGACCTGGCCTGCTTCGTTTTGGCTCCACGCTCTTCAAACTCGAAGGTGACCTTGCCATCCTTCAGCGCCAGGTATGCTTTGAAAGGTCGCCCCTTGCGCGAAATAAACTTGCTGAGCAGGTCGGTCTTGCCTGTGGAAAGCAACTTCTGCATCTGCGCCCGCTCCACAGGCTGTTGAAGGATCAGGCGGCCGGACCGGAATGTGCAGGATCGCTCCGGGCCGACGGCTTTCTCACAAACGTAGGTCATGCCGGTCTCGAAGATGCGCGCCTTGCAAACCGGGCACTGGCCCACAGGTTCCTGCCCCGTAAAGTCCGGCGCGGCGGCTTCAGCGTCCCCCTGCTGCGGGCCAAAGTCAAACTCGACCTTGTTGTCCGCGTTAAGTTTCATCACAGCCGCAAACGGCCGCCCGAGCTTGCTCCGGAATCCCTGCAACGGCCCGACCTGGCGCTCGCGAATCAGCGTCTCGACCTCCTGCATCTCGAACAAGCGGCCCGAGATGGCTTTCGTCACGGAAAAGTCGCATCCGGGGCGGACACATTGAAAAGCCTTGTACTTTTCGTGAATTTCTCCTCCGCACTTCGGGCATGGAACACGAACCACCCCGAAATCTCCGGGGATGGTCTCGTGCTCGTAACTTTTCGCCCGGCCCACGATGTTCCGGGTCATCTCGGCAATGCCCGACATAAACTCGCTGCGGCTCTTCTGCCGGCGCTGAACCTGCTTCAACTGAAACTCCCAGTCCCCCGTGAGTTCCGGTCGCGTCAATTCCGGAATACCCAGACCGTTCAGAAGCTCCATTAACGAAAACGCTTTCGCGGTTGCCTGCAGCTCTTTTCCATGGCGGACCATGTACTGCTCCAGGACGAGCCCCTCGATGATCGACGCGCGGGTGGCCGGCGTTCCGAGACCCTTCTCACTCATGGCCGAGCGCAACTCCTCGTCATCCACGAGCTTCCCCGCGCCTTCCATCGCCGCGAGCAGCGTGGCCTCGGTAAACCGCGGAGGCGGCTTGGTGAAGTTCTGCTTTACCTCGACTTCGCTCGTTTGCACGGTCTCGCCCGGTTGGACCGGCGCGAGCGTGGCGGCATCTTCTCCCTGGGCCTCGCGCCCATAAACCGCCAGCCAACCCGGCTGGACAAGCACCTTGCCCACGCTTCGGAACGGCTCCCCTTCCACCCGCGTGATGCGCGTGGTCTCAAGGAACTCTGCAGCCGGATAGAAAACAGCCAGGAACCGCCTTGTGACCATGTCATAAACCTTTTGCTCAGCTTCAGAGAGGCTCCGCGGCTGCTCTGTGGTCGGTATGATGGCGAAGTGATCCGAAATCTTGGCGTTGTTGAAAATGCGTTTGTTGGGCCGAACCCACTGGTTTTTGAGAATCGTCCCCGCAAACGGCGCGTAGGTCGAGCCGCCAAACGCCTCCAGGGTGCTCTTGACGGTGCCGAGGTAATCCTCCGGCAGCGCCCGGGAATCCGTGCGCGGGTAGGTGAGCACTTTGTGCCGCTCATAAAGAGCCTGCGCGATCTTCAGAGTCGTCGAGGCGCTGAAACCGAACCTGCTGTTGGCCTCCCGCTGCAGACTGGTCAGATCATACAAGAGCGGCGAAAGTTGTGTCGTGGGCTTGCTTTCCTCTTGAACCGTTCCCGGTTTGCCCAGGCACTTCGCCCGAATCTGCTCCCCCCGATCCCTTTCCCACAGCCGATCGGCCTTCAGGTCCGGGTCGCCGTCCTTCTCCGGTTTGGCAAACTTCTCGTCAAACCATTTGCCGGTGTATTGCCCCTCCGCGGCGTCGAATGTGCCGATCACTTCCCAGTACTCGCGGGGCTTGAAAGCCCGGATCTTCTGCTCGCGCTCAACAACAATCGCCAGCGTGGGCGTTTGCACGCGCCCGACAGTCGTCTTGAAGAATCCACCCGATTTCGAGTTGAAGGCCGTCATGGCTCGTGTGCCATTGATGCCCACCAGCCAGTCCGCTTCCGACCGGGAAATCGCAGCGTCCGCCAAGGGCTCCATCTCCGCATCCTCGCGCAGGTGCGCGAATCCGTCACGGATCGCCGCCGGCGTCATGGATTGGAGCCATAGCCGCTGAATCGGCTGTTTGGCCCGGGTGTATCGAACGATGTTCCGAAAGATCAACTCCCCTTCCCGCCCGGCATCGCAGGCGTTGATCAGCCGGTCCACATCTTTGCGCTTAATCAGTTTGGCCAGTTGCCGGAGCCGGGACTGGGTCCTCTCCACCGGCTGCAAATCAAAATGGTCCGGGATCACAGGCAACGAGCCGAAAGTCCACTTGCCCCGGGCAGCCTCCACCCCCGGGGGCACCACCAGTTCAAGCAGGTGCCCCACCGCCGACGAAAGCACATACGCATCGCTCTCGAAGTAGTCGTCTTGACGTTTAAACCCGCCGAGCGCCCGGGCAATATCGGCCGCTACGGAAGGCTTTTCGGCTATAATTAACGCTTTGCCCATGAAATTTAAAACTGCATCGCCGCACTGCAATGCTAACAGGCGGCAACTGCATCATTTTTGGGAAAGTGAAGCAAAGAGCCCAAAGTGTCAACACGCCGGGATTTGCCAAAGTAACCTTCCGCCTGCAAAGTGCTGCGCCCTTCCCACCCGCATCCCTTGTTAAAGTGCAGACGTTTTTGCCCCCCGGAAGCCGCGCAGGGTCACATGCACCTGTTATTTACTCTCGTGCCTTTCCGGCTAACTTTTCCGTATGCAAAAGCGCATTCTGACGACATTAGCCCTGGCGATTGCAACGGCAGCCGTCTGCGGCGAGCCGAAGGTCCGCACAGGCATCGAGGTGCTCAAGGAGCGGCATTTCGACGTTTTGAAAGGCAAACGAGTGGGACTCATTACAAATCCCACCGGCGTGGACCAGTCCATGCGCTCGACCATTGATATCCTGCATGACGCTCCCGGGGTGAAATTGGTGGCTTTATTCGGACCTGAGCACGGCATACGCGGTGATATTTTTGCGGGGCAGAGCGTGACGAACACCACAGATCCGGTCACGGGTCTGCCGGTCTATTCGCTTTATGGCAAAACCTCAAAGCCTACCGCTGCCATGCTCAAGGAACTGGACGCCATTGTCTATGACCTCCAGGACAACGGGTGCCGCTCCTACACCTACGTAGCCACCATGGGCCGGGCCATGGCCGCCGCCGCGGAACACAACAAGACCTTCATCGTGCTGGATCGGCCCAACCCGCTCGGCGGCAACCGCATCGAAGGCAATATGAATGAAAAACCCTTCCAGTCCTCCGTGAACTACTGGGCGGTGCCCTATGTCTATGGCCTCACATGCGGCGAGTTGGCGGAAATGGCCAACGCCGAGGGCATGCTCGAAAACGGGAAGAAGTGCAATCTCACCGTCGTGCCCATGAAAGGCTGGAAACGCGACATGACTTACGCCGACACCGGTCTCCAATGGGTCATGGCCTCACCCCACCAACCCGAGGCCGACTCCGCCCTGTTTTACGTGGCCACCGGCATCATGGGCGAACTCGGGGTGATCTCCGAAGGTGTGGGTTACACGGTGCCATTTCACATGTTCGCCGCGCCTTGGATCAACCACAAGGTCTTTGCCGACAAGCTCACAAGTTTGCAAATCGAAGGCGTTTTGTTCCGCCCCATCGTTTACAAGCCCTACTACTTCACGCACAAAGACCAGGAATTGCGCGGCGTGCAACTCTATTTCACCCGGCCCGGAGCCGTCAATCTCACCAGCCTTCAGTTCGTAATGATGGACGTGCATAACCGCATGTACCCGGAAAAAAATCCCTTCAAACTGTGCAAGCCGCAACGGCATGACATGTTCGACAAGGTCTGCGGTTCCGCCGAGGTGCGGCTGCGCTTCACAAAGGAGATGTCCTACGATGACGTGAAGGATTTTCTCAACAAGGACATCGAGAGTTTCCGCACCAAAGCCAGCAAGTATTACAAGTACTGAGGGCTGCCGGTTTCCAGTGATCCTCAATGGCCGGGGCGGGGTTCCGGCTTGACGCTTGTGAATTGCTCTCTCAGAGTGCTCTGGTCACGTATATGTTTACCAAAGCCCTCCTCTCTTTCCGACGCGCCGCAATCCTGGCCTGTTCAGCGCTCCCCTGTATTGTAACGTCTCCGGGCTTGGCCGAAACGCGGATTGACTCCACGGAACCCCGCCCGAACATTCTCTTTCTTTTTGCGGACGACCAGCGGGCAGACACAATCGCCGCATGGGGCAATCCACACATAGAAACGCCCAATCTCGACAAACTGGTGGATGCAGGGTTTAGCTGCCGCGGAAATTACATCTTTGGCGGCAACAGCGGCGCTGTGTGCATGCCCAGCCGGGCCATGCTCATGACCGGCAAGTCCTGGTTCCACATCAACACCCGGACAATGAAAGGTTCCAAACTCCTGCCGGAACTGTTGCGCGAAAATGGGTACGTGACTTTTGGCACAGGTAAGTGGCACAACGGCCAGGAGTCGTGGCTCCGCGCCTTCGCGCAGGGCAAAGCCGTCATGTTTGGCGGAATGTCGGACCATTTGAAGGTCCCGGTTCAGGATCTTGGTCCGGACGGCAACCTCACCCCGGTTCGAACCGGAGGGAAATTCTCGAGTGAACTCTTCGCAGACGCTGTTATTGATTTCCTGGAGACACAGGACGCCAGGAAGCCGTTTTTTGCATACGTCGCCTTCACAGCACCTCATGACCCGCGCATGCCGCCCGCCAAAGAATTGAATTATTACTACAAGCACAAGCCGCCTCTCCCGGCCAACTTCCAGCCGCAGTTCCCCTTCGACAACGGTCACATGCTCAAGTGCCGTGATGAAAACCTGGCGCCCTGGCCACGCACGGAAGCGGTCATCCGCGATCAACTGGCCGAGTATTACGGCATGATAACGCACCTGGACGGCCAGATTGGCCGGATCATGCGCGAGTTGGGCAAATCTGCCCACGCGGCCAACACCATCGTCATCTACTCTGCGGATAATGGTCTGGCACTCGGCAGCCACGGGCTTATGGGCAAACAGAGCGTGTTCGAGCACAGCATGCGTGTTCCCCTGATCTTCGCAGGACCCGGGATTCCAGCCGGCAAGTCCACCAAGTCATTCACCTACCTGCTGGATGTGTTTCCAACCCTTTGCGATCTGACGGGCATCAAAACGCCATCAGACCTTGAAGGACAAAGCATTCGCCCGTTGTGGCAGGGGTCCAGGGACACGCTTCGCTCCTCTGTCTTTCTGCCATACATCGAGATACAGCGGGCTGTGCGGGACGAACGCTGGAAACTCATCGCCTATACCCGCGCGGGTCACCTCCAGCTATTCGATTTGCAGACCGATCCTCACGAGCAAAACAACCTGATTGATGTGCCGGAATACGCCCCTCATATCCGACGTCTGCTGGCCCTCATGAAGGAATGGCAGGCAAAGACGGGAGACACTCTCGAGGTGCCCTCTGCCAGTAAGCCCTTCGAAAAAATAGGGCTCACCGGCAGAGAACGCGTTCCGGATGAGTGGCAGCCGGAATGGATCCGGAAGAAGTATTTTTGAATCACTTACGGATTCCGGCGCGAGGCCAGTGTCCTGGCCAGCGCAATCGCGGCAGACATGCTCGTGTGTCTGGCAACGCCCCGGCCTGCGATGTCATAGCCCGTTCCGTGGTCGGGTGAAGTCCGGATGAACGGCAGGCCAAGTGTCCAGTTTATGCCCGCATCAAACGCAACCATCTTCAACGGCGCAAGCCCCTGGTCATGATACATGGCCACCACCGCGTCATAATCGCCCCGGTATGCATAGTAAAACAAGGCATCCGCGCTCAGCGGACCCACAACATCCAGCCCTGATTTCCGCGCCGCGTCCACCGCCGGCCGCACCGCAGTCTGCTCCTCCGTCCCGATTTTTCCGCCTTCTCCGGCGTGCGGATTCAGCCCGCACACCCCAACACGACTGCGGGACAAACCCAGTCCCTCGCACGCCCGCGCCGCGAGCTCGATCGCCAGCAACACTTTCTCGAAGGTGACCGCCTCGGCGAGCTTTTTGATGGGCACATGCGTGGTGGCCAGAGCAACCCTCAGCCAGCGGCCACGGTCATCCTGCCCCAACAGCATCATCACCGTGCGCCCGGTCTTCGCGAGCCCGGATAGCAGTTCCGTTTGCCCGATGAAATCGTGCCCTGCGTTAATGATGGCCTCTTTGTTGACCGGAGAGGTGACAAGCCCGTCGAACTCGCCGGAAAGACACCCCCTGGCGCCGTCGTGAAGCCAGTGAAACGCCGCATCTGCCGCCTCCGCCGCCCCCGCGTTCATTTGCAGCGGCAACGATCCCGGAAGCGAATGAAGTATCGAATACCGGGCGGAACCTCCCCGCGTGTAGTCCTCGAAAGGAATTCTCAACCCAAGCTGCTCGTTGAGCCGCCGCACATGTCCGGCATCGCCAATAATGACGTATTGCATCCCCGCCTCGGGAGGCTCCTGGGCCAGCGCCTTGAGCGTAACTTCCGGCCCAATGCCCGTCACATCACCAAGTGATATCGCTATGACCATCGTCCTACTCCTTCTCCTCGCTCCACCGCGCAACCAACCGGTGAGGTATGCCCATGTGATCCAGCACTCGCGCCACTACAGTATCCGCCACCTCTGTCGGCGTGCCCGGGCGTGTATAGAACGACGGATTGGCCGGCAAAAGGGTGGCGCCGGCAAGCAGCAGCAACTCCATGTTCTTCACATGCACGAGATTCAAAGGCGTTTCTCTCGGAACGAGAATCAGTTTCCGCTTCTCTTTTAGCACCACATCCGCCGCGCGCAGGAGCAGGTCCCCGCTGTACCCGTGGGCAATGCGCCCGAGCGTGCCCATACTGCACGGGATGACCACCATCACATCGGGCGCGTTGGAACCGCTGGCAAATGGCGCGTTCATGCTTTGCAACCCGTGCACCACCGCGCCCTCGGGAATGCGCAAGCCGCCTGGGAGTTCCTCCGAAATGACGCAATGCGCGTACTTGCTCAGAACGACATCAACGCGATGCCGCGCCGTATCGAGGTTGTCCAGCAGCCGTTGAGCGTAGATCGTCCCGCTCGCGCCGGTTATGGCGACTACGATGTTCAAGTTGAGATTAAATATGGCAGGCCCAATGGGGATGTCTAAGAAATTTCATCCGCGCAGCGCGCCCGAAACCGAAGGGGCTTGCCACTCTCGCGGCAAGCCCCTTACGAATCGGCAATCGTTGTTCAACAGGCCCTCATCGAGGCCCGGACGGTCATGCGCCCCTATTTCTTGCCTTCGCCTTTGCCCTTCTTGCCGCCCTTCTTCTCGTATCCGGGCGCGCCTTCGGGACCCCGTCCCTTGCGGGCCTTTTCCAGCTTCTCGTTCTGCTCGGCATTGAGAATGGGCTTGAGCTTCTTATTGAACTCCGCCCGGCGCGTTTTCATGGCTTCCTGCCGCTGTTCCGGAGTCATGTCGCGGTTCTTGCCACGCGCCTCCATAATCGCCTTTCGTTCCTCCTCGAGCAGAGGCTTGATCTTTGCCTGCTGCTCAGGCGTTAGGCTAAGCTGTTTGGTAAGCATTTCCATGCGTTGATCAATTCCAGGCATCCCATCGGGACCGCCCTTCTTCTTCGCAACTGCTTCCGCGGCAAACGTTGTGCCGGCCATCGCCAGCATGCCCGTCAATGTAAGAGCCAGTAGTTTTTTCATATTGATTTCTACGTTGAACTGTTTGATTTCTAAGTTGAACCGTTCACTTGAGCAGACGCTCACGATTTACCCGAGGTTACAGTATGCAGCACTTGTTCAAACCGAATGCCCAATCCGATCAGCAGATCGTGGAAAAGTCGCGAGGTGGATGAGACCAGGGCCAATCCGGACCGCCCGGTCGCCGGTCTTTGCTTGGCTTCCGGGATCCGCGCTATTCCTGCTTCCGAAAACTTTCCGCCAGTGCCACGGCGTTAATCATCGCCTTGGCTTTGTTGACGGTCTCCTGGTACTCGCCCTCGGGTGTGGAATCGTGCACCCAGCCACCGCCGGCCTGCACGTATGCCTGCCCGTCTTTCAACAGGGCGGTGCGAATGGTAATGCAACAATCGAGATTGCCGTTGAAGGAGAAGTAACCGACACAGCCGCCGTAAGGCCCACGCGCGTTCTGCTCCAGCTCGGAAATAATCTGCATGGCCCGAATTTTAGGGGCGCCGCTCAGCGTCCCGGCCGGGAAAGTGGCCCGCATCAGGTCGTAAAGCGTTCGCCGTTCGGAAAGCCGGCCCTGCACCTCGGAGACAATGTGCATGACGTGGCTGTAACGCTCGATCACCATCAGGTCCTTGACCTGCACCGATCCAAAATCGCATACGCGGCCAAGGTCATTCCGTGCCAGATCCACGAGCATAACGTGCTCGGCGCGCTCCTTCGGATCGTTCAGCAGCTCTTCTTCCAGCGCCCGGTCCTCCTGCGCCGTGCCTCCACGACGCCGCGTCCCGGCAATGGGCCGGATCTCGACCTTCCGGTCCTCGCACCGCACATGTATTTCCGGGGATGCCCCTGCCAGTGAAAAACCATTCAACTCGAGCAGGAACATGTATGGCGAGGGGTTGAGCGACCGCACGGCACGGTAAATATCAATCGGTTCGGCGCTCACCGGCGTGGAGAAGCGATGCGAACCCACCACCTGAATAATGTCGCCCGAGGTGATGTATTCCTTGGCCTTGAGAACGTTGGCCAGAAAACGCTCACGCGTCATGTTTGAGGAAAAACCAGCCGATGGAACATTTGCCGAGACGCTCACCGGCGTGTGCGCAATGGGCTGCTCCAGAAGCGCAACCAATCTCTCAATCTCCGCAATGGCATCCTCGTAGGCCTCCCCGGCTCTTGCTTCGTCTTCCACAACGGCGTTGACCAGGACCGTGATGGTCTGCGCAACGCGGTCGAAGATCAGCAACTCATCCGCAATCAGAAAATACATCACGGGCGTGTTCAGATCATCGTGCGAGGGCCGTGGCACCACCGGTTCGACATCGTGTATGAACTCGTAGCCGATGAACCCGAGAGCGCCGCCCGTGAACCTGGGCAAGCCGGGCACACTGACCGGCCGGTAGCGTCCCATGACGCGCTCGACGACATCGAGCCCGTCCTTGACCGTGCCGGCGGCGCCGTCCCCGCTCACCCGGAACGTTTCCAGGGCGTGCCCGTTTTCCAACACTTGCACGGCCTCGCCCTGCTGCACAATGGCAGCCCTGGGATTGCACCCCACAAAAGAATAGCGCCCGAGGTGCTCGCCGCCCTCCACAGATTCCAGCAGGAAAGACTCGCCCGGCCCTCGAATTTTCCGGTAGGCTGACAGCGGCGTTTCCACATCCGCCAGGAGCCGCCGCGAAACGGGGATTAAGTTGCCGCGTTGAGCAAGCGCTTTGAATTCTTCAAGGGAAGGTGTGTACATAGAAATGAAGCCGGACGCTCAGTCTGTCCAGGCGCGCACCTGCGCGGCCGCCTCCGGACTGCCCCGCGCCGAACGCCTGCGCATGCGGACGATGGAGAGCATGGTGAAGAAAAAGACCGCAATGGCGTATGCGATGATGCCCAACCCGATCGCCGGCAGGACCGGTTGGTTTTTCCAATCGCTGAAATAAAGAATCGCGCCGCCCACCGCGCCTGTGAGCAGGGTTTGCGCAAACAGGCACAACAGGTAAAGCGAGATGCGCGTCTCGCGAATCCTGGCTACATGCCAATCACGGTAAATCTCCTCCCCGAGCGAGCGCATCAACCACGCGGACTGAAAATTGCGCGCAGCCACCAGAACGCTGGTGGTGCTGATCACAATCGCGGGCAGCGGCCAGAACGCGAAAAGAACGGCCAGCACGAGATTCACCGTGATCCCCCAGCGCCACCCGAGCTTCTTGGCGATCGGGTTTCCCTCAAGCACCATGTTCGGAGTCGCCACCCAGGTGCTGATGAAATCCATGGCACGGGCAAACCCAATGACGAGGAACAGGAACAGGTAGGCACGACTGCCAAATGGAACAAACTCCTCCATGCTCATCCCTACTTCTTGCCGTAGATCTGCTCAGGAGTCTCCAACTGCCGCTCGGTGATCTCGGCGGTCGCGCCCCCGTCACGAACGGAGCGGAAGAAACAGGACTGATACCCTTCGTGACAGGCCGCGCCAATTTGATCCACCTTTATGAGCAGCGTGTCCCCGTCGCAATCAAATGCAATGTCCTTCACCGTCTGCGTGTGCCCGCTGGATTCGCCTTTCATCCAGTACTTCTGACGGGACCGGCTCCAGAAATGCGTCTTGCCCGTTTTGATCGTTGTCTCGATCGAGGCGCGATTCATCCAGGCCATCATCAGCACCCGGCCGGTCTTATCCTCCTGGATAATTGCCGGGATCAGGCCATTGGCATCAAATTTCAGATTCTCGTAGAAACTCATATTCATCTGTGAGCTGTTCGACTTGCACTCTACCTCATCTGCGGCGCTAAACCAGAAAAATTCAGGCCAATTCGAGGCGTGACAATAACAGCGTCTCGTGTGACATTTTCCCGGCTTATGAAAGCGACATCATTGTTTTTTGCCGTGAGCCTGGCCATGGGCCTTCCCCTGGCACAGGCGGCGGATGCAGCAAAGCCGGCACAGGCCGAGACAAAAAAAACCGATACAAAGGAAGAAAAGAAGCCGATGAGCACAAACGAAGTGGCTGTCATAAAGACAACCGAGGGCGAAATGGTAATTGAGTTCTGGCCGGAAGTCGCCCCCAGGACGGTCGAAAATTTCAAAAAACTCGCCAAACAAGGCTTTTACGACGGCACCGCCTTTCATCGGGTCATCCCGGATTTCATGATCCAGGGCGGCGACCCCAACACCAAAGACCCCTCCCGCGAGTCCGAATGGGGCATGGGCGGACCGGGCTACCGAATCAAGGCCGAGTTTAACGATCGTCATCACGACCGTGGCGTGGTCTCAATGGCGCGTTCTCAGGACCCTGATTCCGCCGGCAGCCAGTTTTTCATTTGCCACGGCAATCCGCGCCAACTCGACGGCAGTTACACGGCCTTTGGCAAACTGATCAAAGGCGACGACGTCCTTGACAAGATTGCCACCACGCCAACGCGTCCGCCGAACCGGCCCAACAAACGCATGGGTATCGAATCCATTCGAATCGTCCCGGCTGAGTCCCCGAAGTAGTCCGCCCCACGAGGGCAGCTCACATGGACCTTTCGGAAATTGCCGGGGTCTTGCAGGCGCTGGGGTGTCCGCCCGAGCGTTGCCGGGAAATGGCATCTCAACTCGATAAACGGGCCCGGCAACTCTCATCGAAAAATGGCAGAACTTACGAGGAAGCTATGACCCATCTGTTGACGTTGATGCGGCAGGGCTGGGCGGCCAGGGAGCGCGGATTGTGATCCAGCCCTGGCCCAAAATCAGCTCCAGGCCGCTCGCCGATTACCGGATCTTCACGATCCGCAGCGACGTGCGCCTTTCTCCCCGAACACAGAAGCCGCACGATTTTTACGTCATCGATTGCGTGGACTGGGTGAATGTGGTGGCCCTGACAACCAGCGGGCAAGTGGTCATGATCGAACAGTTTCGCCACGGATCGAACACGGTGGAACTCGAGATACCGGGCGGGATGATCGATCCCAACGACGACTCCCCGATCGCGGCGGGCATCCGCGAACTCCGTGAGGAAACCGGTTACGAAGGAGTACGTGCGACAATCATAGGCGAGGTTTATCCGAACCCCGCCATCATGAGCAACCGGTGCTTCACGGTGCTGGTCGAGAATTGCGAGCTCAGGCATCCAATCGCGCTGGACCATGGTGAGGATATCGTCACTCAATTGGTTCAGGCCAATGCCATCCCCGCCCTGGTCGCGCAGGGAAAAATCCGCCATTCACTCGTTGTTGCCGCTTTGTTCGCCTTCGATCTGCACAAACGCGGCGCCCCGTGATGCCGTGTCTGCGGACCGCCGGGGGCTTCTGAAGCGGCGGCAGTTCCTCCAGGCTTCCCGCAACGCCATGACGCAAAACGCCCTCCTTCTTTCGGGCGTGCCTATGGCGTTTGGCTCAGAACGAACTCCGATTCCTCCAAACCCTCTCCCTTATTCGTCTCAAGTCGAAAATCCCCACACGCCACTTTCCCGCCCCGAACCACTGCCGCACGCTCGACCGCCTGCTTTACCATTCGGATATGGCACGTGTCGCCGATGAAGGTCATCGTCTTTCCTGCTGCGTCAATGTGCGCTGGCATGGACCGATCAGCCTCGGCCGAAGTGACAAAAAAATCCGTCTTGCCGTTTGCCAGGGATATTTCGAGAGCCACACATCCATTGGTGCATGAGCCGTCTTGGTGACGCACCTCCAGACAACGCGCCTGCTGGATCACAGGTTTGCCGTCGAAGACCTCCATGGCGCTTACAAAAACGGAACTGAGCGGCTGAGGCGCCCTTCTTTGGACCGCAAGTGACGGTATCCAGAAGCCCGTGGGAGGATCGTGCTTGAACGGCATCACGTTGGCTTCCGCCGCGAAGGCGGAAGCGCCACCGGTCAGGTCTGTGTAACGCATTACCGGGCGCGCCGTGTCTGTCTCTCGCGCGGGAAGTTTGAAATCCACGCGCCAGCCGGGCGAGGCATCCTTCTGCACGCGGAAGTGGCGCATAAACGGTGTGGCAACGGCCGGCTCGCTGTTCGTGAGCGCCAGGCCATCGAGGCTCACTTCCGCACACGGACCGTGCAGTAGTTTGGTGTGCTGACTGCCGCCGCGCACGCGAAATATGTCAACTACGTAAAATTGCTCATCTGAAACATCGAGCAATCCCAGCGTGCGCTCGAATTGCTGAATATCCAACAGGCCGGGAGCTGACGCCCGCATCAGGTGAACCTGCTCGCCATCGGCCCAGAGTGTGCACTGCCCGGCAACCGCCCGCTGGCTCAATCCATCCACAAGCACGGTATTGTGCGCCGCCGGACTGAGATACCATGCCACCTGCGGCGTTGTCCACCCGCCGTGCTGGACGGGCGGATATCCAAAATCCGGGAGCAAATCCGCGCCCATGGCAAACAGCCCGATATTCATGCCGTCCAGGTGCCCGTGTGCGCCCCCGGCATCGTAATCCATCCAAAGGGCTCGCGCATTCACGCCTTTGCCGGAACGCAGGATGCCAATGTGCCAGCCGGACTTGTGAACACTCCCGAGCACAGGGCGCGGGCCCTCCGCTTCAATGACCTTCCGGATCCCCTTGCGAATAGCTTCGGGATTGTGCGCAGCAAGATCATGCGGAAGTCCGTCCAATGAATCACCGTTTTCGCGATAGAGAACCTGCACATAAGCGGGATCGCCGGTTGCCTGAAAAAGCTGCCAAAAGAACGTGAACATGGACGGCGCGAGACGAGGAGTGGTCAGCTTCGCAAAGGACGCCCCAACGTATTGATTCACGGGGAGGGCAAACGCGCCGCAGTCGCCTGAATTGGGATAGAACCGATCCAGGCACATCGTGTCCACGTGAAAGCGCCACGACTTTCGCAGGGAGGGCGTGCCGGCCAGAATCCTCGTGATAAAATCCGGGTCCGCCCTGGAGAACTCGGCAAGCAGCAACGCGAGTCCGCTGATGGTGTAGGAGGAATAACCCGCAAGACCCTTTTCGCCAGTAACCCCATCAACGGACGTAGCCCTGGCAATCCAGGGCTGAATCTGCTTTTCCACCAGTTCGCGGTTTTCCGGCCAGCCCAGCACAGCCACAATCGTAGTGTAGGCGACTTCCTGCCGGGGAAAGTTGCTGTGCATCTTTTCCCTGCTCTTAAGCGCGTCCCGCAGGATGCCCGTCTCGATGTTTTCTTGAATCTCCGCGAAGCGGCTCTTGGGGTTCTTCAACCCGTGTTTCCCGGCCTGCTGCGACAAAAATTCCACCAGGAGCGGGTCGTGGCGGATCGCTTCAAAAACCTGGTCATAAGCGAGCGCCATTTCCCGGGTTTCCTCGCAAGCGTCGTGCCAGACGGAGACGTAGCCATGGTGTCGCATCGTTTCATAGACGTAGCCTTGCTGCGCATACGAAAAACCGGGATACAGATCCGCCACTCGATCCAGCAATATGCCCGCCTTTCGCGCGGCATTGGTATCACCGCCCAGCACCCAGGCTTGCGCAAGGGCCCCCATGCCCTCGCAGACCAGTTGCTTGAACTGCCCGTAAACGAGATACGCCCCGACAAATCTCCAGCGCTTGTCGCCCAAGACGTATCCTTCGCCGTCGTCCACTCCAAACAATCTCAACGGGTCCTTTGCATCCGGATGTTCCGGGTTGAACAGCAACTGGCGATCTGCGAGCGCAGGGTCAAACACCCCCTGTTTGTCGAGGCCGGACTTGTAAAAGGCGCCAAAATCATTCTTCGGGAAGAACTCGCTGCAATGGGGACATTGAACCTTCCACGGATGTTTCTGCGCGTTGATGACCCATTGATACATCACCACGTCGTTGGTGCATGCAGGACACTTTCCGTTCGACCAAACCATCCAGGACCGCCGGATTGTGGGCCCGAACATCAAGCCCCAGATCTCCTCGTCCGAAAGCCCGAGCCAGTAGGCCGCCCGATCGAGCGACTGTTGTTTGAGGACACGGCCGTTGGGCATGGACTGGAGATTGGCGCGAATCTTTTGAAGCTGGTCCAAGCCGTAAAAGGCGCTGTGTCGTTTCTCCGGCATCTGGACGGGCTCAGCCGCGCCGGAAAGGAAATCCATACCAGGAGTGAGCGCCACACACAGCAGCACCAGCCGGCGGAACAGGACCGTTCGCATCCGGGCAGCATGGCGGCACACACCACGGGGTCAAGCCGGATCCGCCGGATCAGACCTGCTCACATCTTCCAATAGAAATTGATCACCGGCAGGTCGCGCGGATTGTTCCGGACAATCGTGGCGTAGTAGGTGCGGCTGGATGTCCCCACCCGCGCCTGTATCTCGACTTCGAATGTCCGGCTCCGCACATCCGCAAACTGCGCCAGTCCCTGGGCAATGTCCAACCGCAGCGAAGGCACCCTGCTCCACAGATATTGCGGCGAAAGATTCAGGAAAGGGCCGCCCATTCCTGTCATCGGGTCAAATTCACCCGTCCGCGCCGCCACAATTTCGCCCGCAATGATTTCGTTCATACCGGGGATGATCTGCAGCGCTTCCACGGATGCGGTGTTGATGTTAAGCCGGCCCGACGAAACAGGCGTGAACAGGTCCACCAGGCCGACAGTAATCAACGACTGCTGGTTGAAGGGGTTGGCATTCTCTCGCAAACGCTCCTGCAGCAGGCCTGGAGGATTGTTTGTGCTGGCGGCTCCCCAGTACAACTCCGGCCCTACCCCACGGACCAGAAGAAGCTCGGAAATGTCGTCTATCGGTCCATTCTTCGCCTGGAACGGTGGATCAAACTTCTCGTAAAAAGCGCTCTCCGCCCCCTCCACACGCCGCGCATCGTCCGGATCAATCCAGTCAATGATCGAATTAACCACCGGCGTGACCGCGCCCCCGTCCACGCCCATGAGCAGCAATGCTTGCTGCAACACCGGCTCGGGCGCCGTGTTGATATTCCATTTGCGCTCGGCGTCGGCCATCTTCCACGTGAAACTGCCCCGTCCCACCTTGAACTCCTTCTGAATGTCGAGCATGGGGCCGTTCGTGGCGCATGGTCCGCCGGGCCCTCCCGCCCAGATCTGGTTCAGGGCGTCATACGGCTCGTTTGGACACATTGCCTGAAGGGAAAGAATCCAGCGGCAGTACTCCACTCCCGAGCGCCCGATCCACTGCAACTCTGTCTCGTCGTTGGCGTGCATCGCCAATCGCGTCTCGACTTTCATCGAGTACGCGAACCCCCCGGCCAGGATCATCAGCACGAATACCGAGATCATCACAATGATGAGCGCGATGCCCTCCGGCCGCCTGATGTTTGCTCGCACGTTCATCGGCATGTCATTTGGCGGGAGCCGGGTTCGGGTTGGGCGTCGGCTGAAGAGGCTGCCCCGGAACCTGCTGTCCCGGAACGACCGCGCTCTGCCATTGCCGTTGCACCGTTGACGAAGGCAGGTTAATGTAGCGAACAACTTCCATCGGCTTGTGCAGTGTCTTTTCGTTGTCGGCAATTTCCAGCGTGATCCGGACCAGTTTGGGCAGCGCGTTGGTCTCAACCCACTCTTCCAGCCATCGTCCGTCCCGCGGATCGGAAAACTCCATCTTGAACTCCTTCACAAACCGGGCGAGCACCATGGGATGACTCTTCTCATCCTCGTCCCACTCCATCATGATGGGGTTCTGCCGCATCACCAGCACCTTGGCCCTGCTGGAGGAAGATTCCTCAAGGCTGAAAGTGACGCGGCGCATGTCCAAATCGCCGAATTTTCCGCTGCGCGGGAAGGATTTCGGCAGACGCGCCACAAAGCTAAGGGTGGCATCACTGCCGTTTTCCGCTATGAACCCGTAGTATCGCTGGTTCGCCGCGTAAGACTGAATGCACACGAGCGAGTCTTCAAGATTCCTCACGGCAATCCGCGTCCGCTGCACCGAGGCCGCGGCGTCCAACCCAACCTTCGAGGCGCGCAGAATCGCCGTCCACGTCGAGTAAATCGAAACCATCACCACGCTGAGAATGCCCATGGCGACCAGGATCTCCACCAGGGTGAATGCCCTGATGCGGATGGCACCTAAGCTCAAACCTGAATCAGCGCGAAAGGTAAGTCTCATCTTAACCTCGGCGGTCCAACCGGGCCGGACCGGTAATTCGGATCAAAGATAATGATACTCAGCTTGTCCGCCGGATCATGCAAACCCCGCCGCGAAAGCACCATATCCGCCGCCATGAGCCCGTTTGTGCCCGCCTCATACGTCTCGGCGGACCATGAATAGTCTTTCAACAGTTCCGCTTCGTCGAAGTCGCCGTCCCTGTGCCCCTCGGGAAACCGGTTCGTTGCCGCAAATTGCGCGGCAACCATTCCCGCGTCAATCGGCGGACGCTGGAGAAACCTGGCGTTCCTGAGATTCTGTGAAACGAGCGCCAGGATCCCGAATGACGCCATGAAAAAGATTCCGGAGGCAATCATCACCTCCAACAGGGTAAATGCGCGGCCGGATAATCTTGGTTGAATTCTCATAGCGAGCCGGCCCTCAGCTTCTGCAATTCCGCCATCCCGAGCACGCTGGCAAGGCCCGTGGTAACCTCCAGGGTGATGCCCCGCTGCTCGCCCTCCTCCGAGCGGAGAACAATCGTCATCTCATCACATGTGCCGTTCGGATAAAAACGCACCCGGGCCATTTCCTTGTCCCGATACTCGATCAGGTTCACATCCAGCATATCAATCGAGACCCGGTTCGAAATCAGCGCATGGGTGCCCGAGATCTTCAGCCCCGCGGCGCTGGCACGCTGCGAAAAACCGCTGGAACCGCTCACGCCCTGCAGTTGCACCCTGCCCTCCTGCGGAAAAAACACCATCTCGGCGACTTTCCCCTGCAGAATTGCCTGTGCCCGGGCGTTGCTGCACACTTCGACAACGTCCGCAATGGCCGCGTAAAACGGGCTTTTGTGTGTCACTTTATAAACGATCGGAACGGAGATCGCCACAGTCAGACCCATGATCCCCACCACGATCATTATCTCGATCAGGGTAAAGGCAGCCGCCCGAAGCGCTTTGTTGCCATTGGATAACCGCATGCTACCGGGCAATGTTTGCGGTGATGGCGAACATCGCGGAAAGCACGCTCAGCAACAGGAACCCCACTCCCGCGGCCATCACCATGATCATGACCGGCTCGATCATGTTGGTCATCACGCGCAACCCGATCGCCAGCTCGCTTTCATACGTGTCCGCCACATTCTTCAGCGCGCCGGGAACGTCGCCTGTTTCCTCGCCGATTTTTACAAGGTCCACCATGAGTTGAGGGAAAACTTTGCTCTGCGCCAGCGGCTGCGCGATGGTCTTTCCATCCGTCACCTGCTCCCGCGTCTTGGCGATGGCCTCGCGCACAATGGTGTTGTTGATGACCTGCTCGGTAATCTTCAACGCCGTGAGCACCGGCACACCGTTCTCCAGCAGGGTGGAAAGCGTGCGCGCAAACTGCCCAAACAGGTTCAGCTTGATGACTTTTCCGAAAATCGGCGCGTTCATCTTCCACTGGTCCAGCTTGCGCCGGCCTTCCTCGGAGGCCTGGAAGCGTTTGAAAAGGATCACACCAGCAATTATAAGCGCGATCATGAGCCACCAGTACCCCGCAAAGAACTCGCTCGCGCCAATCAGTATCCGCGTCGTCATCGGCAGCGGCACGTTCATGCCGTCGAAAATCGACATGAACTTCGGAAGCATGTATGTCATGAAGAAAAACATGATTCCGATGCCAACCACCGAAACGAACGCCGGGTAAATCAATGCAGAGGTGAATTTCGATTGCACCTCGGCAAACCGCTCAAAATGGGAGGCCATGCGACGAAGCACATCCACGAGCGCGCCGCTCGACTCCCCGGCACGCACCATGTTGATATACAGCTCGGAAAAGATTCGCGGCTGCTTGGCCATGGCATCCGAAAGACTCCGGCCCTCCATGACGTCCTGCCGCAATTCCCGGCTGACATCAGCCGGAATGCCCTTTGTCTCCAGGTGCGTCATGCTGTTGAGCGCCACTGTGAGCGGCATGCCGGAATTGAGCAGGTTCGCAAGCTGCTGGGTGAACGTGGCCAGTTCCTGCAACTTCGGTTTGCGCTTTTGTGACAGCGCCGCCGCAACGGACGGCGGCAGAAGCCTCTTGAGGTCCACGGCCTGCCGCGCCGGCGCGCTGCCGGACGCTGCGCCGGCAGCCCCCCCCCGGGCGGCTTCCACAGCCACGGGAAAGAGTCCAAGACGCTCAATCTGCATCAGCGCGGCGGAGCGGTCGGCAACGTCCAATACACCTTCGACCACTTCCCCCGTTCGGCGTCGAGCTCTATACGAAAATTGAGGCATACCGAATCAGTCTTTTATCAACCCCAAGAATAGTTCAAAGTTGCGCAGTTCCAAGCGCCTTTTTGGCAGCAATACTCCCACCACAGGACTCATCCGGAACAAAGACGGCGGACTCATCCCCATCGGTGCTCAGCACGACACGCCCATATGCTCGAGCCCCCAATCGTCCGTCAATACAAGCCCGTGCCCTGATCGCGACAGCGGCTAAATCTAAATGGCCAACTCCTGCCGCAAACCGGGCAGGTCCGCGCGCAAACCATGCCGCTTTTCTATCTCGCCAGCCAGCGCGCGCCTCGGGCCATCTTCACCGTGTGTCAGAAACACCTTCGGCTTGCTCCGCGCCAGCGGCTCGAACCACCCGAGCAGATCCTTCTGCGCGGCGTGCGCACTGAAACCGCCCAGGGTGTGAATCCGCGCGCGCACAGCAATCTCTTCGCCAAAAATTTTTACCATCTTTTCCCCCTCGACGAGCATCCGGCCGAGCGACCCTCGAGCCTGGTATCCCACAATCAGCACATGCGTTTGCGGCCGCCACAGGTTTTGCTTCAGATGATGCAGAATCCGGCCCGCGGTGCACATGCCCGCCCCCGCAAGAACGAGCGCCGGACCCTCGACATCATTGATCTTTTTCGAGTCCTCGGCTGTCGAGGACAACTGCAGTGTGGCCAGGTCCCGCTGCACTGAGCCTTCGTGCAGGAACTGCGTCATCTCCTCGTCAAATAACTCCGGGTGCCGCAGGTAAATGTTGCTCGACTCGATGGCCATGGGACTGTCCAGAAAGACGGGAAACGGCTTCACAACGCCGTTTCGGAACGCCCACGCCATGATCACAAGCAGTAGTTGCGCGCGGCCCACGGCAAACGTGGGCACCAGCATCTTGCCGCCAGACGCCACGCTTTCCTTGATAATCCCAAGAAACTCTTCAACGGTTTCCTGTAAGCCGCGATGCTCGCGATCGCCGTAGGTGGATTCCATCATCACCGCGTCTGCGCGCGTGAATTGCTCAAAGTCCTTCAGTATCGGCGCGCCTTTCGGCCCAAGGTCGCCCGAAAACACAATGCTCTTGCCGGCCCCATTTTCGGAAGCCGAGACCCGCAGACAGGCCGACCCGAGCATGTGGCCCGCTTCAGCGTAGGTCACAGAAATTCCCGGCGCCACCGGCACCGGTTCATGATAGGGCGCCGGCGAAAAAAGCCCGAGAGTCGCTTCCACGTCCCCAATCGAGTATAAAGGCTCCACAGGCGGCTTGCCGGCTCTCTCTCTCTTCCGATTCACCCGCTCGTTGTCGTGGGCCTGGATCTTGGCGGAGTCCCGAAGTATCAAACCGGCCATGTCAATGCTCGCCGGCGTTGCGTGTATCTTTCCCGAATAACCCGCCCGCTGCAGCAATGGAAGCCTCCCGCAGTGATCCAAATGCGCATGCGTCAGAAGCACCGCATCGAGCTTCTTTACATCCTCAATTCCCAGGGTCTGGTTCCTTTGCTCCGTATCCTTTTCCCCCTGATACATCCCGCAATCCACAAGAACCCGGGCTTCCCGAGTCTCGATCAAGTAGGCGGAGCCTGTCACCTCGCCTCCGGCAGCTCCCAATGGAGTAATCTTCATCACTCTATCTTGCGGTGCCCGCTCGACTTTGCAAGCTCGCGTAAAGCCGGCTTGATGTCGCTTCCCATTTTAACGCGTTCCGCCACCGCCCGGCATGAACGCCTCTTGTCTCTCAACCCATCCGCTTCAGAAGCTCCCGCAGTTCTTCAAAAACTGGTTTCATTCAACACCAGTGTGTTCTAGCCTGAAGCGATATCGATATGAAGATAGCGCTGATCGGCATCAAAGAAATCAAGACGGGTAAGCACAACCTGAAAGATCCACGGCTCGACAGGATCCATGAACTGGTCGAGGCGGATCGCAAGACAAACGCCCAGGTGGACGTGGTGCTCGAGGACGGCCTCCTCGAGGCAGATGCCATCCTCGCCTCCGAAGAGGGCAAGGCGGACCTGATTTTGAAGGATCTCGAGTTCGTCGAAACCCGCCTGGGTCGCGATCCTCAACCGGCCGAGCGAGCGAGCTTGGAAAAAATTCAAAAACTGCTCGAACAGGAAAAATTCATGTTCAACGCCGGCCTTTCGCCCGAAGACTTTGCGGCAGTCACCGCCCACGCGTTCTACACGAACAAACCTGTGGTCGTCGCTTCCGCGCAGGACCTCCAGAACCAGGAGACCCTCCTGCTCCGCGCTTTCAGCGAGGCGGGTTTCATTTCATTCCTCACGGTCGGCGGCAAAGAGAATCGCGCGTGGCCCATTCGCAAGGGAACCACAGCCTGGGAGGCGGCGGGCACTATCCACACAGATATTCAGAAAGGCTTTATCCGCGCCGAAATCATCAGCTACGCGGATTTTGAGGAGGCCGGTGGAGAAACACAGGCCAAGCGCGCGGGCAAACAACGCCTGGAACTCAAACATTACGTGATGCAGGACTACGACCTGACCAACTTCCGCTTTAACAAGTAGACTGCCGCCCTCGAAGAGCCATCAGGGGCTTCTCAGGCGATAAAACTTTGTTCCACCGAGGTTGGTATCGACCAGCACATTCGCGGTTCCGGTGTTGGTCCTGCCCTTGACAATGTTCCCCCAGACATTCGTGGGGCTGAGCCCGGAGCTGGATTGGATGATGAAATTGCTCAGCATGGACGGCCAGGAAACCTCGATGATATTTGTCTCCCGCGCAATGGACAGCACCGCCGGAGGGTAAACGGTGTTCGTCAATGAAGCCGAGTTGTTGGCTGGGACCTGATCAAGGTACCCCTGGGCAGCATAGGCGCCCGCTACGGTCACCACCGAGCCTGTTCCGCGATAAATCACCCCCAGGTCAATCGATGCAGAACCGCCGGCCGCAAGTTCCCCCAACTGCGCGACGATCGGCGGCGGCTCTGTCTGGATAGATCCCTGGCTCACTTGGGCGGACAGCAACTCGATGCCCGCAAGAAACCGGTTCGTCACCACCACATCCGGCGCATTCGCCGGTCCGCTGTTTGAGACAACAATCGAGTAGGAAAAGTTGCTGCCCGTGAAAACGTACGGAGGGCTGCTCTGGATTCGCACGCTCAGATCAACATAGTCGAGGATGAAAGGTTCCACACTCACCGCCGTGCCGCCGGGTGTCACCACAGAAATCGGCCCGGCCTGCGCGCCTTCTGGCACGGAAATGGTGATCCGCCCGTTGTTTGCCACAGACAAGCTGTTCCCGTTTAAGCCGTTGAACCGAACCGCCGTCGCGCCAAGGAAATTCGTCCCAATCACCGTCACATTCGTGCCCGGTAAACCGTGCATCGGCAGAAACTGCGCTATGACAGGATTTCCGTAGAACATCGACGAACTGGTCGCGGTGCCCCCAATGTGACTGACAGAAATCGGCCCTGTAACAACGCCCACCGGAACCGTGGCGCCAATGGTGGTGTTGTTCGTGATGGTAAAATCCGCAGGAACACCCCCAAACGTAACATTCGTCACTCCCGTAAAATTCAAGCCGTTAATGGTCACCCATGTTCCCGGCGCCCCGTTTGACCGGCTGAAGCTCGTTATTTCAGGGGTCACGTAATACATCGAGCTGCTGCCGCTGGTGCCATCACCGGTTTGAATGGTGATGAAGCCGGTCGTTGCGGTACCAGGCACGACGGCAGTGACTTGGTTGAAGGTCAGTCCGCTCTTGCTGGCTGTGACTCCATTGAACCTGACGGTGGTTGTGCCAACGTTAAAATTTGCCCCGGTGATGACCACACTAGAACCGCGTGGCCCGCCCGGAGGATCAAAGCCGTAAATAGTGGGAAGAACGGTGAAATTGGGCGTCGGTGGAGTCGAGCCGGCTGGAGCAAACACCCGGATACCGCCGGTCGTCGCGCCCTCAGGTACGGTCACGATCATGCCGGTGTTGCTTCGAACCTGGAAAGCGGCGTTCATACCGCTCAACGTCACAGCGGTAGTGCCAAGGAAATTTTTTCCGCGCACCAGTATGTTTGTTCCAGTGCGCCCGGAAGGCGGGCTGAAACTTGTTATTGCCGGGTTCGCATGAAACAGATTGGTAGTGGTCGAGGTTCCCTTCGAGCCACTCACCGTAATGGGTCCAGTGGTCACGTTCGCAGGCGGAAACGCCCGGATGCTGCCATCCGTCTCCACGTAAAAGCTGGTTGCGGCAACTCCATCGAAAAGCACCGTGTGCGCTCCAGTGAAGTGCGCTCCGGAAATCGCCACCTCCGTTGACGCCGATCCAAATGTCGGGCTAAAGCTCACCACGTAAGGACCCGCGCCGATAATAATAAAGTCAACCAGACTGTACACGGAACTGCCACCGCCAACAGAAACACTGATCGGGCCAGTGGTTGCCCCATTAGGCACAAGCGCCTGAATCTGGTTTTGCGCGGTCGCCTGCGCGGTTGGGTCCAGAACTCCGTTAAACCGCACCGCCAGGGCGCCCGGAGAAAAACCACTGCCGTAAATTCTCACGAGGTCTCCCGGCGCCCCGTAAAGCGGCGTGAAACTGCTGATGCTCGGCTGCCCATGGACAAACAGCGGCGTACCAAGCAGGCAGGCAGCCACAAAAACAAGACTTGTCGAACGGTCAAAATTCATATCTTCAAAACAAAACAAACCACACATTCATTTGTGAGAATTCGATGCAATAGTAATATGCGGAAGCCGGGCCTTTAATCAACCCCGGAAGCTCGTTTGACTCAAAATCACTGTCCACGGGGCAATATCTTCCGTAAACCAACAAGCCGCCAAAGCTGGACTTCCCCACGGTGCCATGGCTCGCCTCAACGAAACCGGATCTCCCCCTGTTCCGCCTCCAGCACGAATAGGTCGCTGCAATATTGTCCCCATCCCCCGGCTCGGCTAATCTCCGCCTGTGAATTCGACAAGCCGTATTCTGTCCTTAATCGTTTCCCTGAGCGTGGCATCGCAAATCCTGGCCGGACCTGCGCCCTCGGACTTCCCATCGTTTACGGTGCCCGGCCACGACAGGGAAATGGCTTCGTTACGAGCCCTGTACTGGCTGCATTACGAGCCTGCCGGCCCCTTGCTGCCACTCTGGGAGGAGTGGATGTCCATGTCCACCCTTTGGCCCGGCCGGGGAGACACCGCCCCCTCCACCGCCATGCGCGAGCGGTGGCGCAGGGCATTGGCCAGCCGAATCATCAATTCTGAAGGATACGTCCACACCCAACAGCACGATGGCCTGGGCCACGCGGAAGGCTGGCCCTTTCCACTTTGGACGCAAGCCGGCGGCATGGGCTGGCATTTTCGGGGAACAGGCGTGGGAGGCTACGATGCCTCGCTTGTGCAGCCGGACAATTGGATTTTGACCGGCGCGACCAACCTGGGCGTGGACGACAAGGGCTGGGTCATTAACCTCGAATCACCCGGGGCCGCCGCACAGACACCCCCGTTCTCGGTCTCCTCCAGGGCTACCCCATGGCTGCGCCTGAACTGGTGGGCGACCGGCTTGGATAACGCAAGTTGTTGGATCGAATGGACCACTGCCGACCAACCCCGGTTCAGCCCCGAACGCCGCGCATTCTTCACTGCCCCCCGGACAAAAGACGGCGAGACGCGCGCCATGATCCCCATGTTCCGCGTGCCCGGCTGGGCCGGCACAATCACCGGATTGCGCATTCATTTCGGCAACACAGGCAAAGCAAGCGTCATCATTAAAAGCTTTCATACTGCCTGCGACACCCGTCATACCATCAACAACTGCAACTTCATCCGAGGCTGTCACGAGTATTTCCTCTGGACCGGCGACCTTCCGTTCCTCCGGGATGAGCTGGGCCGCATGCGCCTGGCGTTGCGCTTCATGATGTCCGAGTTTCAAACCCGCGAGCGCAGGTGCGTCTATGTCACATGGCCGGGACACGAAGGCCGCAGCGGCATCCGAATCGGCGCCGACGGAAAGAAAAACGTCGTCCCGAACGAAGGAATCGGGGGCAATTACTGGGACCTCCTCCCCTTTGGCGGCGAAGATGCCCTCTCAACCATCTATTATTACGATGCGGTGCTCCAGATGGCCGGGATCGAAAAGGCAATCAGGGACCACCCCGAGTGGACGATGCCACGCAGCCCGGACGCTTTCGATGCCGCGGATCTGCTAAAACATGCGGCGGAAGTAAAAGCATACAGCACACAACGGTTCTGGAACCCCGCCACACGCCGTTACGGCACGGTGGACCTCGAAAACGCCATGCACGATTACGGCTTCACATTCCTCAATAACGAAGCCGTGTATTACGACTTCGCCACGCCCGCCCAGGCCCGGGACATCAGGGACTGGATTTCAGGCCGACGCATTGTCGAGGGCGACACCTCGACCGGCAACGATATCTACCACTGGCGATTCGGACCGCGCTCGACGACACGGCGCAACGTGGACTACTACTTCTGGGGTTGGTCCGCCCCGGAAAGCATCCCCTTCGGAAACCAGGTGCAGGATGGCGGCGGTGTGCTCGGCTTTTCCTACCACGACCTGATGGCTTGCCTGAAGGTGGAAGGGCCAAACGCCGCGTGGCGGCGATTGCGCGAAATCACCGCATGGTTTGATGAAACACAAGCCGCGGGCGGTTATCGGGCGTACTATAAGGATCCATCGCGCGGAACGATGCAGGGCGGCAACGTCCCCGGCGGCCTCGGACTCGACAGGGAATTCTTCGAGAGCATTCTCGTCCCGCAAGTGATGATCTACGGCTTCATGGGGTTGCGGCCCTCGTTCGATGGATTGGAGATCCACCCTCGCCTGCCGGACGACTGGTCCAGTCTCGGCATCAGCCGAATCCACATCCGCGATCACATGGTGGATGTGTCGGTCAAAGAAGCGACCGTCGAAATCAGAAGTTCCATCGAGAACGCCGCAGGCGATCAACCCCTGAAGATCAAAATCCCGGCAGGGTGGTATCTGACCAATGCCTCGCCTGCAAGCCTCACGCTCACCATCACCACTCGATAAGCGCGGCGCCCCAGGTCAGCCCGGCGCCGAAAACCATCATTAGAATCAGGTCGCCCCGCTGCACAAGGCCGGACTGCACCGCGTCGTCCAGCGCAATCGCCACGGAGGCAGCTGAAGTGTTTCCAAATTTGTGCAGGTTGATAAAAAGTTGCTCGGGCTTGGCGCCAAGGCGCTCGCCAACCGCTTCAATGATCCTGCGGTTCGCCTGGTGCGGGATGACCAACTTCACGCGCGTAATGTCCACCTCGCAACGCCTCAATGCCTCCTCCGCGGCGGTCTGCATTGCCTGCACCGCGCTCTTAAACGTCTCCTTCCCTTCCATCCGCAGGAAATGCATCCTGTTGTTCACCGACTCCAACGTGGCAGGGCACCGACTGCCGCCCCCCGCCATGAAAAGAAGATCCGCCTTTCTGCCATCGGCCCCCATCACGGCTGTGAGCAGACCGTGGCTGTCTGGCCGGTTCTGAAGCACCACAGCACCCGCCCCATCCCCAAACAGCACGCAGGTGTTCCGATCCTGCCAGTCCACAATCGAGGACAGTTTTTCGGCCCCGATCACAAGCACGGTGTTGTAGGTGCGGGACATGATGAACTGCTGTCCGATTTCCAGCCCATAAATGAATCCGGAACAGGCAGCCTCGAGATCAAACGCAGCCGCGCGGTAAGCGCCAATCTTGCTCTGCACCAGACACGCCGTCGAGGGAAACGGCATGTCGGGCGTGATGGTCGAAACCGAGATCATGTCAATCTGGTCCGCCGTAACGCCGGCATTCGCCATGGCGCGCTCCGCCGCCTTCACCGCCAGGTCCGACGTGAATTCGTCGGGTGCCGCGATGTGCCTCGCTTTGATCCCGGTGCGGGTGGTAATCCACTCGTCCGTGGTGTCAACCATCTTCTCAAGATCGGCATTGGTCAGAATCCTCGACGGGACATACGCCCCCACACCCGCAATCGAGCAGGTGCGGCCCTGAAAGTTGTACTTTGCCCTCGGATTCTTAAACTTGGGGATGCTAGGACTCATTAATTACAGTGGCCGGAACATTTTTCGTCAAAGCCGCAATCTTCTCGTTCGCCAAGGCAATCTCCTGGCGAATCACTTCGTTCACACGATGCTGCAGGTTGAGACACGTCACACGTATGGCGTTCGTAATCATTCTCTCTCGCGCCGAAGCGTGGGCTTTGGTCACCGCTCCGACAAATCCAAGCAGGGGAGCTCCGCCCGCCACTTCAGGGTCGAGACGTCGCTTGATAGACCGGAAAGCATATTGAATCAGGTACGCTCCCAGTTGCCTCCGCAGGCTGGCGCGAAGCTCGTGCTTGAACATGCCAAACATCGCCATCGCCAGGCTCTCACATGTCTTGAGCACGATGTTCCCCACAAACCCATCGCAGACAACAACCTCAACTTTGTTTTCGAACAAATCGTGTCCTTCAACATTCCCGACGAAATTAATGTTCAGCGCCTTGCAGAGGCGGAAGGCCTCGAGGGTCAGACTGTTGCCCTTGTTATCCTCGGTGCCGATGCTCAACACGCCCACGCGCGGATTCGGGCGCCGCAGCACTTCGCGGCTGTAGATGGACCCCATAACCGCGAACTGCGCCAGGTGTTCCGGCTTGCACTCGATGTTCGCGCCGGCATCCACCAGCACAAACTCGCTTTCGGCATTCGGAATCACGGCGGCAATAGCCCCACGATGCACTCCCTCAATCCGCCCCAGCTTAAATGTGGCCGCGGCAAATATGCCCCCGGTGTTGCCCGGGGAAATTACCGCATCAGCCTCTCCGGCGCGCACCAACTCAACCGCGCGCACAATCGAGGAGTCTCTCTTCCGCCGCACCGCAGCGGCAGGTTTCTCCTCCATTCCAAGCACCTCGCCGGCATGAACCACTTTCAGACGGTGATCGTGCAACCCCGAGGGAATGGAACCGTGAATCGAATCTTTGTGCCCAACCAGAAATAAAGTGCTGATCCTCTTTTCGGCTTGTAACGCGCGTAGAGCACCCTCAACGATCACGGACGGACCGTGATCGCCTCCCATGACATCGACCGCAATACGCATAAGCGGATTGCCTGGCCTCGCCTTGGCTGGTTATGAACCCGCCTTGACCGTCAGAACCTGGCGGCCCTTGTAAAACCCGCACGCCGGGCACACCCGGTGGGGCACATACGGGGCAGCACACTGCGGACAGGTGCTCATTTGTGGCAGCTTCAGAACGCTGTTATACGCCCGCCGCATGCGCATCCGGCTTCTCGAGGGTTTTCTCTTGGGAACGCCCATAAATCTTTCAGTCTAATTTTAGCTTGTTTAACTCTCCCCAGGCGGAAGTCTCCGCTTCGCTTTTTTCAGGGGTCCTGGCCTGCTCCGCCTTGTCCATCGTGGACTTCGGCAAGCCGCCGCATTCCGAACCACACAACGGGTGTTGCGGAAAGTTGAGAAGAATATCTTCCCGGATATAGGGAGTCAAGTCCACCATATCATTTGTCACAGGCACCGCATCCTCCCCCTGGAGGGGCAGATGCGCCGACCATGGATCCAGCAGCACCACGTGCTCAAAACGTTCAAGGCACCTCACGCAATCGCACGAAAGCGGCAGCGAGAGGCTACCCTGCACCAGCAGCGAGTCCTCCAGCTTCTCCACCTCGATGTCATAAACAAGGGGCTTCTCCACCCGAATAACCACATCCTTCGGATCAATGTCCAGATCCCCCGGAGCCAGTTCGCCCCGGAGCCGCAAATCGTTATCCTCCAAATGCCTGAGATTTACTTTTAATGCCATAATCTGCCTGTCACGCCGCTCGCCGATGCAATCTGCGCAGCAATGCCGTCCGCACGTGCGCCGGAACAAATGGGCTAACATCCCCCCCGAGTTGCGCAATCTCTTTAACAATCCGCGAGCTTAGGAAGGTGTACGTATCCTTGGGCATCATGAAGATGGTCTCAATCCCTTCTTCCAGTTTGCGATTCATCAGGGCAAGCTGAAATTCAAACTCAAAATCCGACACCGCCCTGAGGCCGCGAATGATCGCCTGCGCCTTCCGCCTCTTGACATACTCGACCAGCAACCCTTCAAACATGTCTGTCTCAACATTACCCAGGCCCGAAACAGCTTTGCTCACCAGCCTCCTGCGCTCCTCCATGGTGAACAGCGGATTCTTGCTCTCGTTCCGCGCCACCGCAACAATCACTTTGTCGAAAAGCCGCGCCGCCCGCTTGATCACATCCAGATGACCATTGGTCAACGGATCAAAGCTGCCGGGATATATCACCGTTCGCATAAGCCGGACCTTACCAACTGGCCCGCCGTTAATCCAGTGGACAATTAACCTGCCTCATCTGTTCGAGAAAACGCCATTCCCCGGACGCAAAGCGGCAACCACTTGCGCGCGAGGAGTTTCTTCAAGTGGATTCCCGGCCGGTTTCCTGTATGCTATAGGCGTCGCGTCCAAACAGCGCCCGGCGACCCGCGAATAACATCACAGACCCGGGCGTCTATACGGGCGAGGCCTCGTGGCATTAAAACCCCGAGCAAGCACTAAAAACATGAAACAATCTATCGTAATGAAATCAACTCTTGCCATCGGAATGGCAACCGCGGCGCTGCTCCTGGCCGGGTGCGCATCAAGCGGCGTCAAAAACCCCTCCGGCGTGCCCGTCACCCGGATGAACGCCGACGAGCAGGGCTTCGTCGCAGGCACCGGCATCGAGTCCCAGGACATCGTGGCAGTGACGGATAAAATGGCCCGCAGCATTCTCGCCATCCCGCAAATCGCCGCAGCCGCCGTCCCGCCCGTCGTGGTGCTCGATCCCGTGGACAACCAGACTCGTTTCGCCATCAACAAGGATATTTTCCTCACGCGCATCCGTACCGAACTTAACCGCAAAACCGCGGGCAAGGTCATGTTCCTGGCGCGGGACCGGATGGCTGCCCTCGAGCGCGAGAGGAATCTCAAGCGCGAGGGAGCCCTCACGTCCTCGTCCGATCCCCGGCTCCAGGAGTTCAAAGGCGCCGATTACCTGCTGACCGGCACGCTGCAAGGCCTTTCGACACGCACCAGCGCGGGCACCAGCGACTACATCCTCTACGCGTTCCAGCTCATTGACACCCGCACCAGCGCGATCGTCTGGGAGGACGCCGCAGAGGTGAAGAAGCAAGGTTTGGAGGATGCCGCTTACCGTTAAGATCCTGCCCGCCCGGTGCTGGCGGTTCAGCCTCGCTTGCGTCTGTGCGCTGGCTCTTTCCCAGGGCTGCGCCACAGCGCCAAAACAGCCGCCGCTCAAGCTCACCGGCGACATCCTCGTGGATGGCCCGGCCGCCGTCGAACTCGGACCCCAAAAGGATCGAGTCCTTTGGGCCTGCCGCACCGCCGCCGCCGCCATGCGCACGGGGCAATTCGATCTCGCAGAGCGCATGCTCGATGACGCGCTGATGACCATCGGCGGAATCACTTCCGGCGCCGCCGACAAAGGCGCAAAGCAGGCCCGAAGCCATTTCTACAGCGAGTCCAGAAAATCCTTTATCGGCGAACCCTACGAGCGATCCATGGCATACATCTATCGCGGCATTCTTTACTGGATGGATGGCCAGCCGGATAACGCCCGCGCCTGCTTCCGCAGCGCGCAGATTGCCGATTCGGATACTGAAAACAAGACCTACGCGGGCGACTGGGTGCTGGCGGATTACCTGGACGGCTACGCAACCGCGAAGCTCGGCGGAGACGGCGCCGACGCCCTGAAACGGGCTCAGGCCGCTGCGAAGAATGTTTCGCTGCCACCCTTTAACACCAGGGCAAATACGCTCTTCTTCATCGAGTTCGGCCCCGCCCCGGTCAAGTTTGCCGCCGGCCAATACGGCGAGCAGCTACGCTTCAACACACCGCCTTCGCAAATCAAATCCGCAGAACTCAAGATCGGTCAAATGAGCTTCCCCGTGGCGCCAAGCGATGATGTCGCGTTCCAGGCCACCACTCGCGGCGGCAGGGTCATGGACCACATTCTCGGCAAAAAAGCCGTTTTCAAATCTACCACCAGCACAATCGGGGATGTCGCTCTCATCGGCGGGATCGGCACCGCCATGGCCAGCAATAACCGCACCGGGCAACAGATCGGCGCCGGCCTCGCTTTTGCCGGCCTGCTCAGCAAAGCCCTCTCGGCTTCAACCATGCCCGATGCCGATACCCGGATGTGGGATAATCTTCCCCGCCACCTCAGCTTCGCCACACTTCAGTTGCCCGCAGGCCAGCACGAAGCCACCATCCTCTTCAAGGACGCTTCAGGCAGCGTGCTCCAGAAATATTCCAAGACCGTTTCTTTCAATGTCCCTTCCGAAGGAAAGGACAAAGTGGTGTTCGTCAGCGACAAATCATCAACTCCTCAAATACAATGAAAAATTATATCGCACTTCTCCTCCTCGCTTCCCTCGCGCTGGCCGCCGCCGGCTGCAGCTCTACACGCGACCGCGGTCCTTACCTCCCGGAGCAGCCAAAAACTCCCTCGCATGAGCTCACTCAGCCTGTCGTGCTTATGGACCCCGGCGTGCAATACTCCATCACTCTCGCCGCCCCGCCTCAGGCACGCATCCTCGAGGATGGCCGCATGGAGGTGGTCGCCCAGCTCCGCAACCGCGAAAACCGCCGCATCGAGGTGCAGGCAAACTGCGTCTGGAAGGACGTCAATGGCGTCGGCATCGGCGATGAAACGCCGTTCCAGACCGTTATCCTTACCGAGAATTCCACCGAACAGGTGCACTTCGTCTCCTCGAACAACAAGGCGCAGAAATACACGATCCGGGTCCGGCAGGCGCGCTAAAGCACCAGCGCTACTCTCCGGGAAGTTCCATCCCGAAACGGCGGGCTGGGGTGATTCCCTTCTCCCCCGCATGCCTTGCCGGGTCGGCTTGGCCACTTCAGCGGAGCCGTCTGTGCAGGTTAACTGTTAACCGTTTAACTACCAAGGAAATGCTTGACTTCATCCATAAGTTTCATACAATCGAGGTCCATGAAATCGAACCTACTGATCTTAGGTGTCTCTGCCGCCATTCTGCTCCCGCTCTGCGCTCAATCCGCTCCAGTGACCGGTTGGTCCATAGGGCTGAATAACGCGGGCCTGGTCTCGCTCACCGGGGCCGATACCGCCTCACCAACCCTCGGAGATGGCACGGCCGAAGACGCCGATAACACCGCCATCTGGGCAGCCTTCCCAAGCGTAACTCTCGCGGTGGGCGAGCAACTGACCCTCTCCGGCTCCGTGCAGATGTTGAACAGCGTCGGGTTGGCTTCCGCCGGTGACCTGGCAAATAATTTCCGATTCGGAATCTTCGACGTCAACGGCAGCAGTGACGTAAACGGATGGCTTGGGTATTACGCCTCCGCTCCGAATGCGGCCACGGCCTCGGGCGTTCGCCGGCGGTCCAGCAGCGCCTTCTATTCGCAAACAGGGGCGACGCTCCTTTATGCCAACTCGCTTGTGGACACAACCAAGACGATCGTGGATGCCACCTACAACTTCAGCTTTGCTTATGAACGCACCGCGACCGGGATCAAGTTAACCACCACCATGTCCAATCCCCTCGGCTATGAAATCGCGCCCCTGACGTTCGAGGATACCGGCGCCACGACGTTCACGTTCAATCGCGTGGGCTTTTTGGCAGGAGGCGCTCTCAATGCCGACTCCTTCCAGTTCAACAACATTGATGTGAGCCTGGCCGTCGTGCCGGAACCGGGCACCGGAATGCTGGCACTGCTCGGCGCCGCTCTGCTGGTTTACCGCCGCAGCCGCCACAGCTAAGCTGCCAAAGAGTTCATAGACCCCACATTAGGGCCGGCCTTCAAGAGGGCGCGGCCCTTTTTGTTTGCTCCTTCAGTGAGCAGGCACCCTCCTGCCAGAACGCACACCCTGCCAGGATCCCAACTCCGGCGCTTTGCCCGGTCGGCATCCCCTGCCCCACCTACGGCTTCCGGATCAGGAGGCGCATGAATCGGGAGGAGGCGTTTGTGATGGATTGCCGATCGCGCGCGGTCACCACCTCGTAATCGCCTTGAGGTTCGATCGTTACCTCGACGTGCTCGCCGCCGGAACTCCAGGAGGACATGTCGCTCGCGACTTCCGGAATATACTCGATGTCGCTGATCCATTTGTTCCGGCTAAACACCATCCGGAGGTGCCCCTCGTGAAGCGACGCATAGGGCAGATCCTGCAAGGATGTCGGAACCCATGGATCGATTCCGAAAGCATATTTCACGAAGTTGGGCACTCCGTCGCCGGCCGGGTCAGCCGCGGCGCGGGTAATATCCGGATTCTCCTGCTCTTCAGGACTGAAGACATAGGATTGCCATTGGCCAAAAAGCACCGGCCTCGCAGCAAGCAGGAATTGAAGCTCGCTGGCAGTGCCGGCGCTGTAGCCGGTCCCGTGAACCAGCGAGAGCCTCACGGTTCGCGCCTCGGGAACCCAGGCATTTGTGTGGATGCTCAGCTCGGTTGAAAGTGAAACCGCATTTGCTGAAAGCCGGATCGGAACGTCAAATGTGCCGGGAGCAAAAAAGGCCCGGTCACTTTCGCTTGCCGTCAGCCGGATTTCCCGCGAACCGTCGAGCACCCCTGCGCGTTGCAGCGTGATTCGCACCGTGTTGCCGGATTGCACCCCGAGATTGGTCGAGCCGAAATTCACGATCGTGATCAAGCCGCCGACCCCGCCAGGCCCGAGCCGCTCCTGCAATTGCTGCGTGTAAAGGCTGACAGGCAACACATTGGTGTTGTGGGATTCCCAGTAGCCATCGGTTGCGTAGGCTGGAAAAGCCCCCGCCCATTTCGTGCCATTTAGACCAATCGCCCAGTTCTGAGCTGTCGGCGGATTCTGGATGGCAAAGCGCGCGGCACGGCTATTCCACACAACATGGTTCGCCCCGGACCAGCCGTGGCCGGATCCCATGTTCAGCCGGTTCTGCACATTCAAATCATTGTTCGGCACACGCACGTTGTCATACAAGGACCCGACCGCCCAGCGCTGATGCGGGCCGCTGTCGGAATACGAATGATCGGACGAGCAATCAAAGAAGACGTTCGGACCGCACACCTTACTCGAGGTCGAAAAGTCGTGCCGCGCATATCGCGCATAGCAGCGTTGCACCAGCGCAAGCTGCCCGTAAATGTAGAAGGGATACATCCGGCTTCCGTCCACCAGCGCCTTCGGGTCGAGAAGAGAACAATCCTCCACCGTCACCCACTTGGCCCCGGATTCGATACTCACGGTGGAGAATGCAAAATGGGCTCCTGTCACACGGCGCACCCAGCAATTGCGCACCGCGCGAAGCTCCACGCATTCCCAGGAATGATTTTCATCCGAGTCCGAGGCGAATTCCGAAACGCCGCGCAGATCTTCAATGCCAACCTGGTTGATCCTCGAGGTCCAGACATAGCGGTAAATCGAGCCGCCACCAAATTGCTTCTCCAACGAATTCACCATGGGAGCGTCAACGGTCACCGTGTTGTTCGAGATCGCGGTTATGACACGATCGAACTTCAGATCGTAGGCTCCCGCCGCCCACTGCGTCACGGGCAGCCCATCGCTGCGCGGCGGAATGGCATTCATGCCCAGGGCGTCAATCCACGAGGCCGTGCTCGGACGATGCACCATGATCTGGTCTCCCACAGAAAAACCGGCCGCGCTGGCCACCCGGAAACTCCGCGCGCCCACAGGCACGTAATCATCCAGAATCGCCTGGCGCGTATTCACCACTTCCGAGGCGGTGGTCGTTCCGCCAACCAGTATCAAAGGCCTGGTGCCTGTGCCGGCAGCGATAAGGGTCGTCCCTCCAATCTCCTGCCCCTCCCCCCGCAGCACCACACCGCTAGCGGTAATGTTTAACTGGCCGTATATGTGATAGGTCCCTGCCTTGAGCAGTAATGCCCCCCGAAAACCGTTCTGATCCAAAGGCAGACTCGATAGCTGGTTGATCGCCGTTTGTATCTGCGAGGTATTGTCGCCCGCCACCGGAGACAGCTCCGCCCGCACGGGCACGTCCGGAATCGGCACTCCGCCCCCCATGTAGCCGGCATTGGAAAAATCAGGAATGACGGTTCCGGCATGATCGGGGAGATGCTCCAGTTTGCCGTCCCCGCCCAAAACAACTCGCGCTCCCTGCGGCCTGGGCGCCGGCGCAATCAAAACCGAAGCGCCCTGCCTCAACACGATATTATCAATTTCAAAGTTGAAGCGATCCGTGCTAAAGGTCTGAATCGCAAGGCTGGAAATGGGTCCGTAACCGGATTGCCGCGAGAAAACGTAATTGGTGACAGCGATCCGCCCATCCAGCCACACCGCCGCGCTGCCCGCGGGCAAAAACTGCTGACCCTTGGGTGAACTGTAGGAGACGGACGAACTGCTGTTGTTCACAATCACGTCCCATCGCTGCCGCACCCCGGCCCCGTATGTCCCCGCAACAGACCTGATCTCTGTGCCATTTTGCAAAGAAAGAATGTGCGCCCGATTCGAGGAATAGGGCGAGCCATCTCCGGCGTAGAATTGGACCGTCAGGCGTTCCGAACCCGATGAGGCAACCGTGGTGCGCCGGTCCACCATGTCAAAACTCAAGGTCACAACCTCAGCCAAAAACCGGTTCTGAGCCAGCAACAGGAACCCGATCCCGTTCTCCACGCGCAGGAAGCGGTTGGTCCCGGCATTCCCGAACCACCCATTCGTGTCCGCAACCACCTTTAACCCTGCCGCCCCGGAACCGGGGTGGACCGTCGTCCATGGACCACCTTCCGCCAGCACCCTGGGAAGACCTCCCGGCTCCACATCATCGAAGGAATCCTTTAGCAGGATCGTCTGGGCGCAAAGGGCATAGCCCAGCAATAGCATGGCGGCGCCCGCGAAACAGCGGCGGACACGGCAGGGTAACTTAAACAACATGTTACTTCAGGATCGTGTGTCTGTCGTATCGGAAAGAAAAGAGGCGCAGGCCGCAGCCCGTGCCTCTTTTCACACAGTAAAAAACTATTCTGTCACATCCACCACGCGGTAGAACCGAATGGCTTCAGTCAGGTTTTCTTCAAAGAGTTGCTCGCCATTGGCGACCGCCTCGATCGGCGTTCCCAGGTTCACCCAATCCCCGGCATCCAATTGCGCCCGAATTTGAACCTGGTATTTCGAGCCCCCCGTACCGACCCACCGAACCTGCACCTTTCCTCCCGCAGCTTCAGCAGAAAGCCTCACAGGAAGCGGAATCGGCTTGAAGGTCCCGTAAACCTCAACATTGTCCAAATCGAAAGAACGCCAGTAGGGGGCATTCGAATCCATGAAGAACCGCACCCGGTCAATCTCCGGCCCGAAGGGGAACTCGGACGGACGCGAATATATGTACTCGGGAACAACGTTTTCCCACCCGTACCCGGCTGCGCGAATCCAAATGGACGCCTTCCCGGCGCCGAGTGTTGCCGTGCCCGAGCCATCCAGGCGATCGTAGGTGATATTGCCCATGCGATTGTTCAGCACCGTCATAATACGCACAAGGCTGTCATTGGGTCCGTAGGAAGCGCTGGTGGTGCCGCGAATGGCGGTGCTGCTCATCGTCAGCGAGGTGAGGTGCACCGTTCCGGTGGCGTTCCGCGCATCAATGTTCACCCAGCGGGACGCGTCGTATTCGTAGAAATGGCCAACGAAATCAAATGCATATGTAATAACTTCCTGCTTCGGATTGAAAAGCGGGGTGATCAGTCCCGGATTCAAGTTGTGGGTGTTGCTCAGTTGGAAATAGCGATTGGCCTGGCCCTGCCCGAATATGTCATTGATGTCCTCAACCATCTGCGCTGTCCCGTTTGTCCCGGCCCAACCCGCCGTGCCCCATTGGCCGCCATTGGCAACTGTCGTGGGCAGCCCTCCCAATGGATAGCTGTTGAAGTCATCCTTGAACAGCAGGTTGGTGATTGCCACATGAATCGTCGGCGCAAGGGCGCGGGTCCCGTAAATCTTTACGTTGTCCAAATCGTAGGAGCGCAGGGCAGCGTTGTTGTCGAGGTAGAAACGGAGATTGTCCAGCGCAGAGCCGGAAGCCGCGCTGGTGCTCCTGGCATAACAATACTTCGGCATCGCATGCTCCCAGGTGCTCGTATCG
>CAYNZC010000008.1:49930-64224 GCA_964401575.1 uncultured Verrucomicrobiota bacterium | reverse complement strand
GGAGCCCATGATCAGGATTGAACTGATGACCTCGTCCTTACCAAGGACGCGCTCTGCCAACTGAGCTACATGGGCGTGGCAGAATTTCGTTCCTGATTGCTGCAAACGACAAAAACCCTTCGCCCCTTCTCCCTCTCTTTCGAGGCCAGGGGCTGCTGGTTTTTGACTTTTTCGGCCCGACTACGAACCCCAAAGTAAGTAACTTGCAATAACCTGTCAACCGCCATCTTAAAAAATTTTCGGGGGGGGCCAAAATAGCCCTCTGCTCCACTCCCGCTCCAGACCCACGGCCACCGTATGTGCTTCATCACACCTCACTCACAAACCCTTCACTGTTCATGACTTGCGCCTATCTAACCCATTGACAGGCTTGCTTCGAGATCTCTGACGTTACTCCGCATGCCCGGCGAGGTTAACTGCATAAGGTCCTGCGCCTAAAGTCTTTTGTGGACACCTCTGCCGGAAAGCCCAGGACTTTGCATGACCGGTGGACCCCAACGAAGCCACACGCCGAATGTCCGACAGCTCCCGCGCTTGCTATGATCTTCAAAACAGCTAAAACAACAGCCATGAAACGTCTCCTTCAGCGCTTGGCTGGACCATATTCGGTTCTCCTCATCATTCTGTCATGCGCGACCTGGTGTTTCGCGACGGAATATCAACCCTTCCTGGAGGCTGTGCCCGTATGGCCTGAAGGAAGGGAGACCGAAAAGAACATTACTGTGGGCTTCAATGCATCTTTCGATCGCCCCATCCGGGGCGCTACGTGCCTGCGTGTGAGCGGTTCCACATTGTACCGGGTTTTTCTGAATGGAAAATTCATCGGTCATGGTCCCGCGCGAGGCCCCCACGGCCACTTTCGTCTGGATGTGTATGATCTGTCGGACCGCCTCGAGCCAGGCGCAAACCGCGTCGCAATCGAAGTGGCGGGATACAACGCCAACAGCTACTACCTCCTGGATCAACCGTCATTCCTACAGGCAGAAGTGGCGAACGAAGGCAATGTGCTCGCCGCTACAGGCGCCGCAACAGCTTTCACAGCCGAGGTCCTGCCCTGGCGGGTTCAGAAGGTACAGCGGTACAGTTTCCAACGTCCGTTCATCGAAGTTTACCGGTTGACACCTGACTGGGCAGACTGGCGCACGAAGAATCTGCAGGATCCTGCCAGGCTTGCTGGTCACCCCGGGAAAAGCCTCATTCCCCGCCGACTGGATTACCCCGACTTTTTCGTCCGCCAACCCTCCCAATTCGTGGCTGAAGGCACTCTGCGCACTGGCATCCCTGTTCCCAACCCCTGGAAAGACCGGTCCCTAACCCAAATCGGTCCTAAATTGGCCGGTTTTCCGGAAACTGAACTGGAAACAATCCCGTCCATCGAGATGCAAGGCATAACGAACGACACGTTCACACCCTTGAATCTCCTATATGCAACCAATCCGGGTTTTGCGCTCGACAGACATGAGTTCCGCATCCTGGATCTGGGATGCAACCTCACTGGCTTCATCGGGCATCGCGTTTCCTGCCAGGCTAAAACGCGCCTTATCCTCACCTTTGATGAAGTGCTTTCGAACGGCGACGTGGATTTCAAGCGACTCGCGTGCGCCAATGTCGTCACCTACGAACTTGCCCCAGGCGTTTACGATCTCGAAACCTTCGAGCCCTACACGCTGCGCTACCTCAAGTTCATGGTTCTCGATGGAGCGTGCAAGGTGGAGTCCATCCATATGCGCGAACTGGCCTGCCCCGGCGTGGACACCGCGGAGTTCGCCAGCAGCGACGAGCGATTGAATCGCCTTTTTGCGGCGGGCCGGGAGACCTTCCGCCAGAACACGCTGGACATCTTCATGGACTGCCCTTCACGCGAGCGCGCCGGGTGGCTCTGTGACAGCTATTTCACCGCGCGTGTGGCCGCGGACCTTTGCGGCAACACAAAAGTGGAACGAAATTTCCTCGAAAATTACCTCCTGCCCGCCCGATTCGATCACCTGCCCGAAGGCATGCTGCCCATGTGCTATCCGGCGGATCATGATGACGGCGTGTTTATTCCGAACTGGTCGCTTTGGTTCGTAGTGGAACTGGAGGAGTACTTGGAGCGCAGTGGGGATCGCGAGATGGCAAACGCACTGCGCGGGCGGGTACTCGACCTGTTCAAATACTTCCAGCGATTCAGAAATTCAGACGGGCTGCTCGAAAAGCTCGAAAGCTGGGTCTTTGTAGAATGGTCGGCGGCAAACTCGTTCGTGCAGGATGTAAACTACCCGTCAAACATGCTCTTTGCGCGCGCGCTGATAGCGGCCGGCAGACTCTATGGCATGCCGGACTTGATTGCCGAGGGTGAGAAGATCCGGGAGACGATCCGCAAGCAGTCTTTCGACGGACAGTTTTTCGTGGACAACGCCGTGCGCCGCGACGGTAAACTACAGGTCGCGACGAACCGGACGGAAGTGTGCCAGTATTTCGCGTTCTATTTCGACGTCGCCACGCCGGAGTCTCACCCCGAACTGTGGAAGCGCCTGCGCGAGGATTTCGGTCCTCAACGCAAGCAAACCCGCAAGTTCCCGGAGGTCCATCCCGCCAATGCTTTCATCGGCAACGTTCTCCGCCTGGAACTGCTCTCGCGAAACGGACTCGCGCGCCAATTACTGGACGAGTCGCTCGCTTATCAGCTCCACATGGTCGAGCGCACCGGCACGCTATGGGAAAACGACGGCGCCTACGCAAGCTGCAATCACGGTTTCGCAGCTCACTCCGGCGTGCATGTCCTTTACCGCGACGTCCTTGGCCTGAAAAAAATCGATTCCGTCAGGAAGCAGGTTATCGTTCGATTCACTGATACCGGTCTGGATTGGTGCCGCGGACGTATCCCAACACCACATGGGCCCGTCGTGCTGGACTGGCGCAAGGTGAACGGAAGGCTGCAATATGACCTCAGTGCGCCGGCTGGATACAAAGTGCAAGTGGAAGGGAATTAGAAGCGCCTCACATCACGGACTGAGGCAGGCCGCAATTAAGCTCGATTGAGCATTCCCCGCCCCAATTTCGGCAGGTCGGCGGCCCGATGATTTTCCTTGATTTGGAGATTCAAAATTCCTAAGTCCCGCCTTATGAGGAAACTTTCGAAATACTTGCTTCTGTGCGTTGTGGGAATTTCCGCAACCGTTCTGTCTGCCGGTTGCAGCACTTCGAAAAATCAGGCGAAGCAGACCCGCCCGTATATCAGGCTTTTCAACGGTTCCGACATCGAAAGCTGGAATCATGTCCTGGCGGACTCCTCGATCAGCCGCGACAAAGTCTGGAAGGTTGAGCAGGGCATGATCAAGTGCTCCGGCGATCCGATCGGCGTGCTCTACGCCGGTCCCGATGCAACGGACTTCCACCTGGTCGTCGAATACCGCTGGGCTCCCGGGGCCAAACCCGGCAACAGCGGCATCTTTTCACGCATCGAAGAACCTGTTACGGCCCTGCCCCGAGCTATTGAATTGCAGCTCAAACACGGCGATGCCGGCCACGTCCTGGGCCTGAAAGGCAAGCCGGTCTCCGCTCCCGGCCAGCCTCGTTACTTTGAAGTCAAGGCGCACCCTGTGGCGGGAGACATCTCCGGCACCCGCAGGCTCGGCGACGCGGAAAAACCTCCCGGCGAGTGGAACCGCGTCGAAATTCTCGCGTGCGGGCCGAAATACACTGTCTGGCTGAACGGCCAATTGATAAATATCGCGGAGGGTGTCCATGTTTCCAAGGGCAAGGTAGGCATTCAATCGGAAGGCGGAGAAATTCACTTTCGCAAAATGGAATTCACGCCGCTGGATTGACCGCTTTGCTTGAAGGTCGCGCCTGTTTCCGGATGCGAAATCAAGTCCGCAGAGCCGGAAGGCAAGGTTTCCGCCGAGGCGCAGTGGGCTGTCGCCTGCCTTTCCGGTTCGTGCTTTACGTGCGGCGCCACATGGCGCAGACTAAACGGCCAAGCCCGATCATCCCATGAGCGTCGCTGAAGAATCCGACCTGCTGGCCCGGTGTCGCCACGGCGATGCTGACGCCTGGGACTGCCTTTTTGACGCCCACTACAGCGCCGCTGGCCGGTTCATCTTTCAGCTCAGCCCGGGATTCTCCGCAGAGGATGTCGAGGAGATCTGCCAGGAAACGTTCCTCTCAGTCATTCGCAGTCTGAACACGTTTCACGGCCAGTGCCGTTTTCAAACCTGGCTTTTTCGAATCGCGGTAAACAAGGCAAGGGATTACCGGGAACGCCAGCAGGCGGCAAAAAGGGGCGGTGGCCAGACACCCCTGCCCCTGGATGCGCGCGACCCCGAGACAGGCCGGGGGCTCGACCCCCCCGGCGCAGAACCCGCCCCCGATGTGCTTCTTATGAGCGCGGAGCGCGTTCAACTCGTTCACGAAGCGCTGGAAAGGCTTGGCGAACCTTGCAGGGAAGTCATCGAATTGCGCTACTTTGCAGACTTAAGCTATGAGGAAATCGGCTCAAGCCTCTTGCTCAACATGAAAACTGTCAGCTCGCGCCTCAGCAAATGCCTCGATAAGCTCGAGCACATCCTCAAAGCTAATTTTGGGAAGGAAAAAACACTCCACTTCCCGTCTAACAAATAGCGAATGGACCAGGAACGCCCAATCGAAAGACTGCTGCGCGACGCCGCCAGGGCAAGAAGCGAACACGCAGGCCCGCCACCGGAACTCCACCCGGCCAATCGCCGCATTCTCCACAATGAGATCAAACGTTGCCACCCTCCCACACCCGTCCGCACTCCGTGGTGGCAGGTTTTTGCCGCAAATCCTCTGGCTCGCCTCGGCTGGGCGGCCGCCATCATTTTTCTTGTGGGTCTTGCGCTTTGGATTGCCGTTCCAAGCCGCCAGGCCGTCAAGGAAATCGCCTTGAACACACCCACCCCCGGCAATCAAGCTGCAAAAGGAGCAACTTCCCCGTCTATCACGGGACAAAAACTCGATTCTCTGAACTTCGACGAATCCAAAGCCAAAATCGCCGAAAGAGGCGCGCGACTCTTGCTGCCTGATCCGGCGGACAGCACAAGGCTGAATCCCGCCGATGCCATCCAGACCGGGGACAACACGGAAGGAATGAATCTTCAGGAAAAACTTTATGCAGCGGGAAGTTACGCGGCAGGAAGACCTGGCGCCAGCGGCGCGGTGACAGAATACTACTCCAACTCCACGGCGACTATGGACTCGACTGCTGAAACGCCGCTTGTGGCCTCCCGCACAAAGAGACAGGAGGATCTTTCTCCAGTTGCCACATTAGCGCCAGCCTCGGCTGCCCTGCCCTCAGCGCCAGCCGATCCAAAGGCGGCCACGCTCGAGCGCCACGAATATTACGGGCGCTTTGCCGGCAGTCTGCGAATTACGTCCTCAGCAGAGTCTGCATCCGTCCCCCTGGCAAAAATCGGCGCATCTCCATTATCCTATTCTCATGACTCACCCGAAAAACCTGAGAACTCGTTGCCGCCAGAAGTCGAGCTGCAAACAAAGTGGTATGGGTTGCCCTTGCAACCCGCCCGCACCGAATCACAGCCCCTGGCAACTCCCTCCTTTGGCGGAGCGCGTGTTTATGGTCATGTGGGCCAGGCAACCCACCCTGCGGCCAAGAGCACCTTGGGGGTCCGCGCGTCCAAACTGGAATCGAATTTTCGCCAGACATCCCGGCGCGCGCCGGTGGCGGTCCTGGAAAACTTCAAACTGCAGCAGGTCGGTAACTTGGTAACGGTTCATGATCAGGACGGTTCGCGCTACATCGGCTACGTTGTGGCAGACTCGATCCCTTCCAAGGACGTCGTTCAGTTTCACCGGGAAAGCCAGCGCGATCTCCGGGCTCGCATGACGCCGGAGGCAGCCCCCGGACAGACTGCCTTCAGGGACACCCTGGGTGCTGCCTTCCAGGTCTCAGGAACGAATCTCACTTTGAACCAGTTGGTCAACTTCTCAGGACAACTCACAACAAACCGCGCACAATCCAGCGCAGAAATCTCTGCAACGAACGCCATGGCAGGTGCAGCAAAAGACAACATCCAACGCCAGATCGTCGGGGAAGTCTCTATAGAAGGCCAACCTGCATTCAAAATGGAAGCTCTCGAGTTTAAGTAGCTCAGGGAGAACTATTACGGACATCCCCTGGGAGATCCCCTGACAGGAACTCAGTGACGCCACGGAACACCCTGCGGGTATTGATTGACACAAAGCACTGATCTACAATTATTTAAAAATCCTGTTCGATCTGCAAACGCATGAGCATTGGAAAAGTTGTTGTCCGCTCAGGCCTCTCGCCTCGTCCGGATTGAGGTTGACTTTCCTTCGTTTCAGGCCTATAAAAACGTTACCTTTCGAATAGTCTGAAGATTATGCCGTACCTCTGCCAGAGAGCCGTTAGCCGTTTGTCGGCAAGCGTGATGTGTTTGTCGCTAATGTCGTTGCTGTCCGCCTGGCTCACCGGAACGTGTCTGGCTCAACCAGCCCTGCCCGAAATCCCCAAGAACGCGGAATGGATCTCAGGTCCCGCTGTAACACCGCTGGCAGACCTTGCCGAGATTAAGATTCCCGAAGGGTTTCGCTTCACGGACAGAGCCGGTGCAAAGACTTTGCTGGAAAAAATGAGAAATCCCGTCCCCAAGGGACTCATCGGCATTGTCGCCCCGAACAGCGGTGGATGGTGGGTCATTCTCGAGTTTTCGGATGTCGGATATGTGTCTGAAGACGGCGCTGCCAAAATGGATCCCGAAACGATTCTCGCGGCGATGCAAGAGCGCCTGCAAACCCAGAACGACGACCGGGCCAGGGCTGGCCTGCCTCCTGTGGACAAACTCGAATGGCAGGTTCAACCTACTTATGATCCGCAAACCAAAACGCTGGAATGGGCCGTGAAAGCCTACGCGGGGTCCGATGCGGTGCTGAACCATACGGTGCGCCTTCTGAGTCGCAACGGCGTGCTCGACGCCATCGCGGTTCGGCCTGTTCAGGCAAACCTGGATTTGACGGACGTAAAGAAACTCATGGCCGATGTGCGCTTCAAACCGGGGCAGCAATACACCGACTACAAAACCGGCGATAAAGTGGCCGCCAAGACCATGGGCGAGCTCCTGGTCGATGACTCCGAGGACCCAAAAATCGCGAGCAGCGACTGGAAAAAAAGCTTCTGGGTTGCGCTCGGCGCCGTGTTGCTGCTCGTATGCTTCGTAGCAGCCGGCAGCACAGTTCTCGTAAAGAAACTGCGTTCCAGGCCCGCACCCGTGGCCACAGAGGCGCCAACTCCCGCCGTGCAGACGGCACAAACCAGTCAAACGCCCCCCGCCGCTCCAGTTTCTGCCCAGCGCCCAGTGCTGATCAAGTCCAAGCCCGCCAATTTTAAGTCGAAGCCCGCAGTAAATGGGAATGCAGCCGCGGCGCGCCGCAGAGGCTTTGATTACAACCGCTATTTTACAGACTTGATGTCGAACGTGTACAGCGGATCTTACGGTGTTGATACGACGCCGGTAAACGGAGTTGCCGAGGAAGTCAACGGCCACAGCTACGGAATCGGTCTGCCGGCTAATGGCAAAGCACCGGCTGTGAACGGGTTCAGCAGCGACGAACTTTTTACAAACCAGAAGTCTCTCATCGAAGAGCAGCGCCGGCTGATTCAGGAGCAATCCAAACTGATCGAGGAAAAATCCAGGCTGATCGAGGAAAAGAATAAAATTCTGCGCCTGCAATCCGAACTGATGGATCGGAAACTCGTTTAACAGAACCTCAACCACGTCGCGCGATTCAAGCGGAGGAGAACGGCGTGAATCCATGCCCCGCAGGGCTGCGGACGTATATTCGGAGAGGAGACGGAGCGACGCACGCCCCGCGCCTCACTTGTGCCTGACATCCAAATTCGTTACCCTGCTCATGTGAGTGATAAACCCTTAAAGATGGTGACATGTCCCGGGTGTGACTCCAAGGCCTTCATCCAGGGGGATCTGCCTCCATTATCAACCGAACCCTGCAAACGTTGCGGGCATCCGCTGATGATGCCGATGCAGATGCGCCAGTTCGAACTGCGCAGCAAGATTGCATCGGGAGGGCACGGCAAGGTTTATCGCGCGTTTGACAACGTCCTGGAACGCATGGTGGCCATCAAACTCATGCGCAAAGAATTGGAAAACGATCCCGTCGCGCTCGAGAGCTTCATACGCGAGGCGCGGGCCTGTGCGTCTCTCAACCACACCAATATCATTCACATCTATTCCTTCGATGAATTCGAGGGACAGCGTTACCTGGTAATGGAATTGGCGGATCGCGGCAGCCTGGACCAGCGCATCGACCGGCATCAAAGACTCGATGAACTCACGGTCCTGGATATTGGCATCAAGATCGCCTCGGCGCTAAGCCTTGCGCTTACCCACAACCTGCTGCATCGCGACATCAAACCGGGCAACATTCTTTTCAATATTGATAACGAACCCAAGCTCGTGGATTTCGGCCTCGCCCGAAGCGCCGAAGCCGAACCGGAATCCAGCACCGTCACCGAAGGGACGCCCTACTACGTCGCGCCCGAAAAGATTAAACGAGAACGAGAGACATTCCTATCGGACATGTACAGCTTGGGCTGCACACTTTATCACGCTCTGACCGGCCATGTGCCCTTCGAGGCGCCAACGATCGAGGAATTGGTGGCCGCACACGTGCAAACGCCGCTGACACCACCGATTCTTGTACTGCCGGACATCACTCAAATGACCAGCGACATCCTGGTCAAGGTCCTGGCAAAGAACCCGGGCGAACGTTACCTCAGCTACGAAGAGTTCCGCACGCAAATGGAATTCTCGCGCGGTCAGTTGCTCTATCAACGCTCGCAAATACCCGATCCGAAAGCGGCAAAAACCAAGACGAGTTGGTGGCGCCGCTGAAGATGCGTCCGAGACATCGGCCTCATGGAACGCCTTAAACCCGCTCTGGACTGGCTGCGAGTGCATCTCTTTTGCAGCTTGACATCCGCCACGCTGCCAACAGCATCTGGATCATGAAATTGACTCTTGCATTTTCTCTCGTACTGGCCCTGGGCCTTCAATGTGCATTCTCCGCAACGTCCACCGGCACTCAACCGTCTTCAAAACCCGTTCCTCAAGCCAAAGCCGATACCGCGGTCAAGAAGCAACGGCCAATCCCCTTCCACGGCACCATTGCAGCGGTTAACCCGACAGCCCGAACCATTACCGTGGGCAAGCGCACTTTTGTGCTCACCACCGAGACAAAATTTTATAAGGAAAGCAAAGACACGCCCGGAACGATCAAGGATGCCATGGTCGGGTCGCGCGTGACCGGAAGCTATATAAAGAGCTCGGAGGGAAAACTGCTGGCCCGGAGCGTTTACTTCAAAGGCGCCGTCGCCGCAACGGCATCAGAGACGGGCAAAAAAACATCGCCCGATCGGAAATAAATCACCATTCCCCATCCGCCAGGAGCGCAGTGATATTGCGCGCCAGATCGGTTGCCAGCAGCGGAAGCGCCTGACGCTCCGCGCTAGTGAGATCCCATCCCACTCGCACAAGCGTGGTCGCGGAAACGTCCTTATCCACGAGAAGCTTGCCGGTCGAGCGCTCCAGCGCGGTCACGCGTGCCGTCATGGACACCCGAAAATCGCGGACTGTGAGAACGTCCTCCCGCACAAAGCTCAATTCAAAACGATTGTAAGAGATCATGTTTCCTGAGACGACGATGTCCGCATCATCGCGGGAACTCAGGCGGAATGTGCCATCGCGCTGGATTTGCTCACGTATCTGCTGGGTCACATCGTCGCCCAGGCGCGGCTGCATTGTGTTGTTCACAAAGGGAACAACCCGAACGGAGCGCTCTCCGGCTGCCATGCCATTCGATGGCCCAAGCCGGTAACCCGCGCAACCGCAGACCAGCAGCGTCACTAAACAGATCGACGCCGCCAGGCGCGCCCCGCTAATTCCTGGATGCTTCCTGCACACGTTCTCTAAGTTGGTCCAGCCGCTCGCGGGCCTTGGCCGCGTAAGGCGATTCGGGATCTTTAAGCACCACCTCGTTGTAATACACCTGCGCGCCGCTCCATCTCTTCTTGGTTTCGTAGAAGCGTGCGATTTCGTAGTTGCCCCGAGCCTGCTCCAGCCTTAGTTCCGCAATGAACTGCCGCGCCTCCGGAACCCGGGGGTCATCAGGATACAGAACGATGAAATCCGTGAACCGGTCAATGGCACGCCCGGCGCTGGTCTGGTCATAATCGGCATCCTTGGCTTGTTTTCGATGCGCCATGCTCTCCCGAAAAAGCGCCTCAGCCGCAATCGTCGGACGATCGTGATATCGGTCCGCCGCCGTCTCATAAGCTTTGGCGGCCGCAGGGTAATCCGGCGCCTTGAATCCCAGCATCTTGTTCTTCTCATGGGCAGCGCCTATGTTCAACTGGGCTTTCGGCGCAACTTCACTAAACGGCCCGTTCTTGACCACTTTTTCATACATCTCCGCTGTCTTCGGCATGGACGAATACAACGGCACATAGCCAAGAACCTTGAAGTACTTGCCACCCAGAAACTTCCCGGCAATCTCGTATTGACGGTTCAAAATCTCGTCGTAATTCGCAATCTTTGGATATTTCTCCAGAACCTTCTGATATGCCTTGAAAGCCTTCTCGTCCAGTCCGCGCGCTTCGTAATGACGTCCGATAATGTATTGGGCCTGAGGAGCGTAGTCGGATAGCGGCCAAACCGCGATCACGCGCCGGGCTGCCTTGAACGCCAGCCCATGCGCGCCTTTGTCGAGGGCGGCTTGCGCCACTTCGACCTGGTCCTTTGCGGTCGTTTGCTTCCACTTGCCTTCGCCACCCACCGGCTCGTAGGTCCAGCCTTCGCCCGGTGTGTAAATAAAAGGCGCAGGCGACCGGAACGGGAACGCCACGAGCAGCAGGAAAATGAGTGGAAACCACGCTATCCTGAACGACATGCCAAAACGCTAACGATGGCCAGCGGGCAAGTCAAGGACCACCCAAAGCCAAGATCACTCCCCAGGCACGGGATACAAAAAAACCCGGCAGGCCAAGGCCCGCCGGGGTGTGCTAAATCAATTCTGCCTACTTCTTGGCCTGTTCAGAGCCCTTCGGGCTGCAGACCTTCGAGCATTTGCCCTGTTTGGCGCCCGCAGGACACGCTTTCTTGGCGTCCTTGCACGCAACAGGACATGCGGCTTTCACTTCACAGCCTGCCTTCTTGGAGCAGACCGCCTTGTCGCCTTCACCAGCATTCACGGAAACCGCGAACGCCACCAGCATTAGGGATAGGAATAACTTTTTCATAATGTTCTTATACTTAAACCAGATCACGTTCTTCCGCAACCGGATTTTTTCATTCGACGCAACATTTTCTTCTTTGTTCAAAACTTTTGTAAATCGCGTTTCCCGAGTGCGTTGTGTTTCTGTTGTGTTTCTGCTTGCGGTTCTGACTGCGATTGGTAGAGTTCTTTCGCTTTTCCACCCGAAGTGGTGGATTTTTCATTTAATGCGCCTGTTGTGAAGATTTTTAGCGGAACATCTAACCGGCCCCTGGCTGAAGCGATCTGCGCCTCGATCGGCATCGAGCTCGGGAAATCGACCATAAAGCCGTTCCCGGACGGCGAGACGTTTGTCAAAATCGAGGAGAATGTCCGCGGCGAAGATGTCTTCCTGGTGCAATCTACCAGTCCCCCGACGAACCACAATCTGATGGAGATGTTCATCATGATTGATGCGCTTCGCAGGGCGAGCGCGGCGAGGATCACCACGGTGATTCCGTTTTATGGCTACGCACGGCAGGATCGCAAAGATCAGCCCCGGGTTCCCATCACCGCCAAGCTCGTGGCCAACCTCATCGTGGCTGCCGGAGCCAGCCGCATTTTAACCATGGATTTGCACGCACAGCAAATCCAGGGCTTTTTCGACATTCCCGTCGATCATCTGTATGCGGCGCCGGTGATGTATCAGTACCTGAAGACCAAGACGCTCAAGAATTTCGTGGTCGTGAGTCCGGACGTAGGGGGGCTCAAGATGGCGTATGCCTATTCGCAGGTGCTGGGCTGTGGGCTGGCCATCGTGGCCAAACGCCGCAAAAGCGCCTCGGAAGTTGAGTCCCTGGCGGTGATCGGGGAGATTCGCGGCAGAGACGTCCTGCTGGTGGATGACTTGACGGAGACCGCCGGGACCCTCACAGAGGCAGCGACCCTGCTCAAGCAAAAGGGAGCCAAGAAGATCCTCGCATGCGTCTCGCACGCAATCCTCAATGAAATCGGGGTCACAAGATTGCGAAAATCCAGTATTGACGAACTTATAACAACTGATACTGTCCTACGCCCTGCGATTAACGGGGTGAAGATCACGTCGTTATCGGTTGCGGGGCTTTTGGGCGAAGCCATCAAGCGAATCCATAGCAATTCGTCGGTTACTTCGCTTTTTGAGTTTAGAGGCGGGCGCACCAGTTAGGCGCGCTGTGTCTGAATTTTTGCATAGAAAATGAAATCTGTACCTTTGACAGCATATGCCCGCACGGCTGGACGCCGCGCCGGCGCCAAGAAACTCCGTGAGAGCGGCCGCATTCCAGCCGTGATTTACGGGCGCAACACCCAGCCTCAGAACCTCGAACTGAAGGCCAAGGAGATGGAGGATCTTATGCAGCACGCCATCTCCGAAAACCTGCTTTTCGATCTGCAGGTTTCCGAAGATGCCCGCCCGAAACGCCTGGCCCTGCTGCAAGAGATCCAGCACCACCCGCTCAGCGGAAAAATGCTCCATGTGGATTTTCACGAGGTCGCCGAAGACGAAAAGGTCACGGTTTCCGTCCCGGTGGAGACCGAGGGCGAACCCGAAGGCGTTAAGACCGAAGGCGGCGTGCTCGAACATGTGCTCTTCAAGGTCAAACTGCGCGGCCTGATCAAGGATTTGCCTGAAGTGGTCACCGTGGATGTCTCGAAGCTCAAAATCGGCGAAGCGATCCACCTCGGCGACATTAAAGTCCCGCAGGGCGTCGAGATCCTCGGCGACAAACATGTGTCCGTGATTTCCGTGGCCGCTCCTCGAACCGAGGAAGAAGAAGCCGCTGCCACTGCGGAAGCCGCCGTCGCCGCTGGCGATGTCGAGATGATCAAGGAAAAGAAGGAAGAAGGGGAAGAAGGCGCGGCTCCTGCAGCCAAAGGTGCAGCTCCTGCAGCGAAAGGCGGAGCTGCCGCAGCCGCTGGAGACAAGAAAGCAGCCGCAGCCCCCGCGGGTGGGGACAAGAAGGCCGCCGGTGCGGCCGACAAGAAGAAATAACAGCTTTTGCGCCCCTTGTATGGGGCGCGGATCGCCGCCCCGCTTATGGAGAATGTGTATCTCATCGTGGGGCTTGGAAATCCCGGCAAGGATTATGCCCGGACCAGGCACAATGCCGGGTTCCTGACAACAGAGCGCTTGGCCGAGTCCTGGAAGGCATCGTGGTCTTCTGAAAAGAAGTTCACGGCCAGGATCGCAAGAGCCGTTCGCAACGGCAGCCATGTGATCCTCTGCCAGCCGCAGACGTTTATGAACGCCAGCGGCGAAGCGGTGGCCAGGGTGGCCGGCTTTTACAATGCCGGCATTGGAAACCTGCTCGTGGTGGCCGACGACGCGGATCTGCCGTTTGGCGAGTTGCGGATGCGTCCGGGCGGCGGGACCGGCGGGCACCACGGCCTGGAGTCCATCGAGCAACATCTGGGCACTAAAGAGTATGCCCGGTTGCGTGTTGGCATTGGGCGCCGCGAAGGTGAACGGGAAATCACGGGTCATGTGCTCGGGAGATTTAGTTCGACCGAAGCCGAGGCGCTGGATAAAGTTTTAACGGCGGCTTGCAGCCAAATTGAAACGTGGCTGCTGGCTGGAATACAAAGAGCAATGAGTCAGTTCAACGGGGTCGTCACCGGCCTCGAAGAAGGAAGCAAGACGTGAAAAGATACGAAGGTTTATTCATACTGGACACTGCGGGCAAAGAAGAAACGATCAAGGATACGATCGACAAAATCTCCACTGATTTAACCGCCAGTGGCGGACGCATCGAGACGGTGCAGAAAATGGACAAGCACCAGTTCGCCCGGGTAGCCGACAAGAAGAATACGTCCGGCTTCTATGTGAACATCATTTTTGAATGCGAGCCCGGGACACTGGAGGCTCTTAAGCGCAAGTTTGCCGGAAACCCCGAGGTCTTCAGGGTGATGTTCAGCTACGCGCCACCCGCCAAGGAGCAGCAGGCATCCGCGGCCTAAAGCACACAACCTCTCGTAAATATGGCCAGCTTTAACAAAGTCATTCTGGCGGG
>CAYNZC010000008.1:0-49830 GCA_964401575.1 uncultured Verrucomicrobiota bacterium | reverse complement strand
GCGGCAGCGGCAGCCGCCGCCCCGGCGGTTGTCGAAGCATCCGCGCCATCCGACGCCGATGCTCCCCCTCCCGAAGAGGACGATGTACCGTTTTGATTTAATAACAGCAGCCTCGTTAAACACATTTTTTTCTTATGGCAAAGACCGAAGTCATTCTCACTCACAATATCGTGGGGCTCGGAGCCGAATCCGACCAGGTGAAGGTCGCGGCGGGCTACGCACGCAACTACCTTATCCCTCAAGGGCTGGCGATCCCCGTCACCTCTGCCAACAAGCGTCGCCTGGAGGTTCTACGGCAGCGCAGAGCCGAGCGCGAAGCGCACGAACTGAACACGATGACCGAGTTGGCGAAGAGCGTCTCGAAGCTGCCGCCGTGCCTTATCACCGTGAAAACCGGCGACGATGGCAAGATGTTCGGCACGGTCACCAGCGGCACGATCGCAGACCAGCTTAAGACCCAGTTCGACATCGTCCTCGACAAGAAAAAAATTCATCTCGAAGCGCCCATCAGGACACTGGGCGATCACGAAGTCGAGTTGCGCCTCCACCCGGATGTCACAGCAAACCTCAAGGTGCGCGTCGAAAGCAGCACCCCGAAGCCGGAACCGGCAGCCGCTCCTGAAGGCGAAGCCACCAGGGGCGACCGCAAGACCGAGAAACGCGGACGCAGATCCGATGGCGATCAGCCCAGGATCGAAGATCGCAGGCCCGGCAGGGGCGGAAGACCCGAACGGGCCGCGAAACCCTAACCTGATATTTTAACCCCTAAACGGGTATCAATGCTGAGGCCGCCAGGAGGCGGCCTCATTCTTTTTTACAGGATTCGCTTTCGTTCTCTACCTGCCCGGCTTGAGCAAAGGACCAATGGTTCTGCCAAGAACATCTGCCTGCCGCATAAAGCCCAGGTCGGTCGGATGTGAGCCATCCACCGTGCCCTCCTCATCCCTGCCCAGCAAATAATCTCCCTCGACGTAGTAAAGCCCCTTCCAACCCTCCTTCCGCAGGCGCTTGTAGCACTCCCGAATCACTGCCCTGCCCCGCTCGTGACGCTCGCGGTGGCCACCCACAAGGTACGCGCTCGAGTAAGTGCGGTCCTCAACGATGACAATAGGCGTGTTCAGGCGCGCCGCGCGCAGCTTCCGGACAAACGGCTCAAAACGCTCTTTCAACAGCTCTTCGGTCATGTTGGGAAGACAGTCCAGCACGTAAACACTCGCATCGAGCTCCGCAATCAGGTCTGCCATCGCCATCTCCATCCGGCCTGACCCCGAAAAACCGAGGTTAATTGTGGGCCAATTAAACCGTCTGCCAAGAATCGAGCTGTGTACCATGCCCGGGCGCGAGGCGCAGCCACCCTGTTGAATGGATGTGCCATAAAACACAACCGGCTTACGGTCCCCCTTGCCCCATGGACCGGCTTGCACCAGTTTGCATCCTTCGGCCACGCCGATTTCCACAGAGTTCACGCCGTTGTACAAGGGAAGATACAGTATATATTCTCGTTCCCCCGGCGGAATGTCCGAGACAAGACGAGCGCTGTTCGTTTGGCTTGTCGGACGCCCGACGGCCAGCCAGCGCCACCGGGCCTCGTCACGAACATACAAATCCAGGCCGCTCACACCCGTTGCAGCCATGTGCGGCATCGCCAGGTTCGACGAAGTCAAAACCCATCGAGCGTGGATGTTCGTGGCATCCGTCACAAACCGCACGAGCATTCCGGCTGTCTGTTTGCTAAGGTTGTACACAGAGGCAGGCACGGCGCCGGAAGCTTTCGATGGGAGACGGCAGTAGTAAGTCTCCGTATCGTTCCATGGCCTGCCCTCCACATTCAACGTCGTCATATCCACCCAGCGCAGTTTCGCGTTGTCCGCGGCCAACACGCATGCAGTAGATAATGCTGCCGCCATCAGCACCGTTCCGAGAGTCAACTTGCCTTTCATTTGCTCGCAGCATGTCCCACCCATCGTTTCCTGACAAGCCGACATCTGAAACATCGGCTGAGGCACTGTCCATCGGGCAGCACAGCGCTTCTCGCCCCAAACCACCCCTCGGGCATCCCCGCACCGGGTCATCATCAGAATTCATCTCTGGCCAGCCGCTCCCGGGGCATATAAAATAGCGCGATGGCAGAGGGTTTCAGCAGACCGGAAATTATCCTGACGCACGAGAGCGACCTGGACGGGTTGGTCGCGGGAGTCCTGCTTCGCCGGCTGGCAAAGAGATTATTCGACACAGACGTCCGGATCGAAGCTTGCAACTACAACTATTGGCGCCAGCGCGACTTGCGCGAGGCATCGGGTTGGGCCGCGGACCTGGCATTCGAGGCCCGCATGGACAAGCCGGACTGGATGGTGGTGGATCATCACGTCACCGATCTCGTCCCAAAAAACGCCAGGTTGATTCACGATGTAACCAAATCCGCCAGCCTTCTTTGCTATGAGCTTTGCGTCCAGCATGGCCTCAGCTCGCCAGAACTGGACCGCCTGGTGCACCTCACAAACATCGGAGATCTTTTCCTTGAGGACGATCCCGAATTCGAGCTTGCCAACGATTACGGCAACCTCGTGAAGCATTATCAGTTCTGGAATCTTTACGCCCTTCTGGACGGCGCCATCGAGAAGCTTTTGAACCACCCGTTGCTCGAGGTCATGGCTGTAAAACGAAGGATCGAGGATCCGATCGGGATTGAATGGAGCATGCGAAACATCGAGGAACTCAGCCCAACGGTCGGTTTCGTAGATACCGTGATCGGGAATACGAATCTGATCGTGCATCAGTTGCTGGAGCGTGGGTGCGCCAAATACCCCGTGCTGGTGACGATGATGCGCAAAGGAAACGGAACGGTCATCGCCAGTTTTCGGAGCCGAAACGGGGACGCCCTCAAAGTTGCCGCGAAATTCCAGGGCGGCGGCCACGCAAACGCCAGCGGAGCCACCCTGCCCAGGTCCGTCCGGAATATCAGAGACGCTGTGCAGTACGTGCGGCAGATCCTGGCTCCAAAACTCCCCGGTTCCAGCACAAGCATCGAGGAGATCTTCGATCAAATTGACGCGCAGAAATAAGCCCGCTGGTTCGAGTGTGCGGTCCCCGCAGCGCGCGCGCCGGCAAACCGACTTTGTCCGGGCCTGTCCCGTTTGCGTGGCCCTGTAGTCCATTTTGCTGTTCGCCAATGTTCTGCGTTGCCGCGGGTTCGCCGCTGGCCTAAGTTTTTCAACGGCATGAACCAACAAACCTCAAACTTGCAGACGGCCATCCCAAGAGCGGACGGACGCGGCGCCTGTCAACTTCGCCCGGTGCGGTTCCAGAACAATATCGCCCCGAACGCAACCGGATCCACCCTCATCTCCTGGGGCAACACACAGGTCATCTGTGGAGTGACCGTGGATGAAACCGTGCCGCGCTGGATGAAGGACCAGGGGGTCACCGGCGGATGGATTACCGCCGAGTATTCAATGCTGCCTTACTCGACGCTCCAGCGCAAACAGCGCGACAGCTCAAAGGGCAAAGTCGAGGGGCGTTCGCAGGAAATTCAACGCCTCATCGGACGCTCGATGCGGGCCGCGATTGACCTCGAAAAACTTGGCGCGCGAACCATCTGGGTGGACTGCGACGTGTTGCAGGCCGATGGCGGCACACGGACCGCCGCAATCACAGGCGCTTCGGTGGCGTTGAAGCTGGCCATCAACTCCCTCCTGGCCGCCGGACGGCTGACCGTGGATCCAATGCTCAGCCCGGTAGCCGCTGTGAGTGTAGGAATCGTGGAAGGAGAGGTGCTGCTGGATCTTTGCTACACCGAGGATGCCGCCGCTTCGGTTGATGCGAACCTCGTCATGAACGCCGAGGGGAGGCTCATTGAAATCCAGGCTTCGGGCGAGGAGGCCACATTCTCCGAGGAGCAGCTCGCGACGATGCTTGCGTATGGAAAAGCGGGCATTCTGGAGCTTGTAGCTGCACAAGTCCGAGCTGTGGAAGGGTCTTAGGTGTATGCCCGTGCGGTCCACGAGCTCAAAAGCATTTTGGGAAGCGACAGCGACGATTCCTTCGGGACTCGAAGAGACGTTTTCCCCGCTTCTGCTTGATCACTTCGGGCCTGCAGTGACGAGCTATACGGATTTCGAAACAGGCCGGACAACTGTAGGCATTTACCTTCAAAAAAAAGATCGATGGAATCCGGAGTTGATCCAAAAGATCGCAGCCATCTGGGAGAGAGTGCGTCCCTCCAGAGAAATGCGGTTTCCGACGTTCCGGCTTAAGCGGGTGCGACCCCGGGATTGGGCGGAATCCTGGAAGCGACATTTCAAAGTCATTCGCATTGGGAACACCCTCCAGGTGTGCCCCCCCTGGGTGAAGATCAGGGTTCCCAGGGACTGCAAGGTTGTTGTGCTCGAACCTGGGTTGAGCTTCGGCACCGGCCAGCATCCGACCACGGCCTTCTGTCTGAACGAGATCGTAAGATGCCGGAAATTCGCATCGAGTTTCCTCGACGCTGGCACCGGCTCGGGAATTCTTGCCATCGCCGCAGCCCGACTGGGTTTCGCGCAGATTGAAGCGTTCGACTTCGACCCGGAGGCGATCCGGATCGCTCGTGGAAACGCATCGCGAAACAGCGTTGCCCGCCAAATCCGGTTTGCCGTGCGGAATGTGGCAAAGCTGGCTCGTACCGGAACGAAGTTCGATCTGATCTGCGCAAACCTGATTGCCAACGTGCTGGTTGCACACAGGGACGCCCTGCTCAGCCGCCTGTCCCGAAACGGCACGATCGTGCTCGCCGGCATTCTAAAAACGGAGTTCATCGCTGTGCAGCGGCATTTTGAGGCGGCAGGGCTGCGCCTGGTAAGAAGCAAGGCCCTGAAGGAGTGGCGATCGGGGAGCTTTATGTTTCAACAGCTCCCCAGGAAATGATCGGAAATGGCGCCGGACAGCAACCCGGCTTTGGACTTGTTCATATCCGAGACCGCGGTAGCTTTTCCCCATGCAGCCGATTCTAATGAATGCTTCCTCCAGAATCTCCAGGCGCAACGCTCTTGCACGCATCAGCGCAGGGACATTTGTCGCCTCTTTGCTGCCGATGCAGAATCTTGCGGCCGCCCGGCACTCAAAGCCGGGAATCAGGATCGGCGCATGTGATTGGTCCCTCGGCCGGACTGCCAACCCCGAGGCATTCGACGTGGCCAGGGAGATCGGCCTGGACGGCGTCCAGGTCAGTCTGGGAACCGCAGCCGACAATATGCGGATGCGAACCACTGAAGCGCAGAGGCAAGTCATGGAACGATCCCGAAAGACCGGCGTTCAAGTGGCCTCGCTCGCGATTGGTGAATTGAACGTGGTTCCTTATAAGTCCAATCCCGCAACAATCCCATGGGTTGAAGATTCGATTGACACCTGCAAGAGCATGGGGGCGAACGTTGTCCTGCTGGCTTTCTTCAGCAAAAACGACCTCAGGAATGACCCGGAAGGAACGAATGAAGTCGTCAAGCGGCTCCAGGCCGTCGCCCCAAAGGCTGAGAAGCATGGTATCATCCTCGGAATTGAGAGTTGGCTGAGCGCCGAGCAGCACCTCCAAATCATAGATCGGGTAGGCTCGACAGCCGTGAAGGTGTATTACGACGTCTGCAACTCAACAGATCGCGGCTACGATATCTTCAAAGAAATCCGAATACTCGGGCGTGACCGCATTTTCGAATTTCACGCGAAAGAGAACGGGGCTTTGCTCGGCAAGGGGAAAGTGGATTTCAACATGGTTAGAAAAGCGATGGACGCCATTGGTTACAGCGGCTGGATTCAAATCGAGGGCGCCGTCCCGGCTGGCGCGAACCTGATCGAAAGCTACAAACGCAACTGCGATTTTCTTAGGAAGACATTTGCATTAACCTGAAGAACGGCAGGTGATTAGGCTGTCGGCACAGCGAAATTGTGGGGCAGCCTCGCTTTCAACAGTTGCAGGGATCTGGATTGCAGTTTCGACAGAATATCGTAGCCTAAAGGTGGCTGTAGCGGAAAACCAGCCTTCAAAAACCGCGTGAATCACGAAGCGACATTCTCCCAGTTCACTGCCGACCTGCGGCAGTTCATTTCCGATTCAATACAGCGAACCGAGGACTTGAGCGCCCGAAACGACCGCTTCAACCGTCTTGCGCTTCGACTTTTTGCGCTTCAATTCGCGGCGAACCTTTCATTCAGACGCTTCTGTGAGGCCGCCAACCGCCTACCCGATTCCATCGGGAGTTGGAGAGATATTCCGGCAGTGCCTGCTTTTGCGTTCAAAGACGGTTTGATGACGTGTCTCGAAGAGAGCAAAAGAGAGCGCGTCTTTTGCTCCAGCGGAACGACCGGGACCCGGGCAAGCCGGCATTATCACTCGAGCGACAGTCTCGAAGCTTACGAAAGCTCTTTGTGGCCGTGGTTCAAGGCGCACCTGCTGCCGGAGTGCGGTGACGCGGGCACCCCCCCAGCCCTCGTCATTCTCGCCCCGAGGGTCGCCGATGCACCCAATTCATCCCTGGCCCACATGTTCGAGCATATTCGGGAACAACTCGGTTCGCCTGCGGATGTTTTCATGTCATCCGTAAGCACGAACGGTTCCTGGGTCGTGCCCTTTGAAAGAACGATCTCCGCTCTCGAAAAGCATACGAAAGCGGCCACGCCCGTGCTGCTTCTTGGAACCGCTTTCTCTTTCGTCCATTTCCTGGATGATCTGAAGCGCCATCGCGGACACGTGCAGCTTCCTGCGGGCTCGCGGCTCATGGAGACCGGTGGTTACAAGGGGCGGTCCAGGTCCATGGCAAAAGCCGAACTGCATGCATTGTTGAGCGAAATGCTCGGGCTGGACCCCGCAATGATTGTGTCCGAGTACGGCATGAGCGAGCTCAGCTCGCAGGCTTACAACGGCGTTGCGGGCGCGCCGCGCCGCGAACCTTTCCAATTCCCGCCGTGGGCCCGGGCACAGGTCATCTCTCCGGAGACAGGGCTCGAGGCGGCTGAAGGGAATGCCGGTTTGATTCATGTGCTGGATCTGGCAAATGTCTATTCTGTCATGCATTTGCAGACCGAAGACATAGGACGCAGGCGGGCCAACGGCTTTGAACTGATTGGGCGCGCGGCTGCGGCCGAGCCCCGGGGTTGCTCGCTGCTGCAGGAACCGGAATGAAAGCTTCGTGGCATAGTCACCGGACCCGCACCCTCTGGCTGGTAGGCATGCTCCATGCCTTCACACATCTGTACACTGTGGCGTTGCTGCCCCTTTATGTGCAGATCCAGCAGGACTTGAAGCTGGGCGGGATCGGGCGGGCTACGCTGCTCGTAACAGTAATGGGTTTGGCCTATGTCCTGCCGAGCTACTCCATCGGCGTGCTCGCAGATCGGTTCAGCCGGAAAAAACTGCTCGTAGGCGGCCTTGCCATGAATGCAGCGGGTTTTCTGGGCCTGGGGCTGTCCCCGAACTACGCCACGGCCTTGATCTTTGCGGCAGTAGCGGGGATTGGCGGCAGCTTCTATCACCCGGCCGCCACGGCCCTTCTCTCAAGACTGTTTCCCGAAGCACGGGGCCGCGCGCTAGGGCTGGCAGGTGTGGGGGCCAGTGCGGGGTTCTTCCTTGGACCACTCTACAGCGGGTGGCGCGCGACCGCAGCAGCAAGCTGGCGCGCGCCTGTGCTTGATCTAGGTATTTTGGGACTCGTGGGAGCGTTGCTGTTTCTTTGGCTTGCGGATGAGGAAAAATCCGTTTCCAAGCCGGGACCTGTGTCGGCAAGTCGCACCCGGAAGGTTCCTTTGTTCAGTTCAGGACGCCTGTGGTTTTTCTTTTTGGCGGCCACCCTGATTCTGAGTTTGCGCGATTTTGCGGGCCAGGCGATGGGCACGGCCTCCTCCCTGTTTCTACAGAAGGCGCACGGCTACCCGCCGAAACACGCTGGCCTGGCGCTCTCGTGCGTGTTCATCATGTCCGCCGTCAGCAACCCGCTGTTCGGACACCTCAGCGACAAGGCGCGGCTGCGCTGGGCTGCCGCAGTGCTGGTCTGCGGCGCCGCCCTGGCAGCCTCCATCCCGCACCTCGGAACGGCTCTTGTCATCCCCGCATTTCTTGGTTACGGGTTTTTCTTCATGGCGGGATACCCGATTACTGAAGCAGCGCTCATGGACTCTGTGCCGGACGCGGTTCGGGGCCGGATCTTTGGACTTTATATGGTGTTTGGGGGGCTTATTGGGAACTTTTCGCATTGGCTCGTGGGCGAATGGGTCGGTGCACTGGGACCACGGGCCCATTCCATCCCGGCCTACAACTCCGTCTTCGCGGTCATCGGGGCGCTTATCGTGGTGTCGGTTTCCGCCCTGCCCTTTTTGGGTGCGCTCAGAAAAGCCGAGCACATGGAAGCATCCTCCACCTTTCCAGACACAACTCCCCGAACATTCTAAGTCATGCTTACCCCGAATTACTTTCTTGCGGATCTGCCTCCCGAAGCAGCGGCAACGCCGACAATGCTCGGGGAAGCGTGCCTGACCCTGAAACGAAATCGCGAACAGTTCCTCGCCGGACGCAGCACAGCGAGCATGATTGAATTGCTGGAACGCGTCGCACACCACTGGCTTTCGCCGGATTTTCACCTGAGAAAGCGAGCGCTTGAGGAAGGCCCTGCAAAGACGGGTTTTTCCAGCCGAACCATCGAGCACGGGTTGGACACCTTCTTTGCCGGTGTGACATCGAAGAGCCTTCGCGCATTGCTCGAGCAGGACCTCGGCAGCATCGATCGATTGGACAAACTTACAGCCATCGGCCCCGAGGACGCGCAGAACAGGATTTCCGTGGCGGTGGCCCCCAGCCTGTTGGTGCATATCGCTGCTGGCACCCTGCCGAACCCCACCTGGATGAGCATGCTTCTTGGAGTTCTGCTGCGGTCAGCGCAGTTCGTCAAGTGCGCCACCGGCGGTTCTTTCTTCCCGCTGCTTTTCGCGCATTCGCTTTACGAAGAAGACAGGAAGCTCGGGGCATGCCTCGAACTGGCCGAGTGGCGCGGGGGCAACCACGTGCTGGAACGGGTCTTGTTTGAACATGCCGATTGCCTCACTGCCACAGGATCAGACGAGTCGCTGGCGCGCATCCGTCTGCGGGTGCCGCCACGCGTGCGCTTCGTCGGCTACGGCCATCGGGTGAGCTTTGGCTATGTCTCAAACCAGTTGCAGGCCGCTGCGCAATGGAGCGAAGCAGTAGCCGGCGCAGCAGCGGACATTGCCGCTTGGGACCAGCTCGGCTGTCTCTCGCCACACGTGGTTTACGTGCAAACAGGCGGGCTCATGGCGCCCGACCAGTTCGCCGGCGCGCTTGCGGAGCAGATGGAAAAGGTCGAGCAGTCTCAACCACGGGGCCAACTGCCGATGCAAGACGCTGCCACAATCGCATCACGCAGATCCATTTACGCGTTGAGGGCGGCCAATTCCGAAGAAACACGACTCTGGGCCAGCAGGGATTCCACCGCCTGGACGGTTGTATATGAGAACGATCCCAAATTTCAGGGCTCGTGTCTCAACCGCTTTGTATATGTGAAAAGTGTGTCGAACCTCACTCAAGCGCTGCACAGCGCCGACAACGTCCGAGGCAAAGTCTCTGCCGCCGGTTTAGCGGCTCCAGAGCCCGCATTTCGGGAGATAGCTCTTGAGCTTGCCCGGTGGGGCGTCACCAGGGTCTGCAGGCTCGGGGCGATGCAGAATCCCCCGCTCACGTGGCGCCACGATGGCCGCCACGCCCTTGAAGAACTGGTCGCGTGGACCGATTGCGAAATCTCTTAATGACAACCATGGAACTGAGAAAAACGTATCAATTCGAAGCGGCCCACATGTTGCCGCTCCTGCCGGAGACTCACAAGTGCAGACGCCTGCACGGGCATAGTTTCAAAGTGGAAATCGCGGTGTCCGGTCCTTGTGATCCCCGCCTGGGCTGGGTCATGGACTACGCCGACATCACACAGGCCTTCAAACCGATTCTCAAACAGCTGGATCATTACTATCTGAACGAGGTGCCCGGCCTGGAGAACCCGACCAGCGAGAATGTCGCCATTTGGATTTGGAGCAAACTCAAGCCGGTCCTCCCGCTCCTCACTGAGGTCGCTGTGGCCGAGACCTGCACCGCAAGGTGCATTTATCGCGGCCCGACAGCCTGACCGCCAGTCGTCGCCTAGGCCGGCGCAATGTGTGTGAGCCGCATGCCGAACAGGAGGAAGGCGATCAGCCCGAAGTACAGACCCGCCATGACAAACCTGCGGACCGGCGAAACTTCGAAATAGCGCTGCTCGGCCTCTGTCTTGCGGCGAAACAGCGACCACAGACGGGGGAGAGAAAGCAACAGGATCAGCAAAATCAGAAAGTTCGGATGAACATAAAGCATCCAACCCATAATCAGCGCGCCCACCAGCCATAGCCACGGCGAAAGGGCTGAAACAATCCTGCCTCCATCCAGAAAGCCAATAGGCGCCAGATTAAAAAGATTCAGGAAAAAGCCCGTGAAAGCCAGCGCCCGAAACATTTCGTTTCCGGTTGCCAGGTGCACAAGCTCGCACAGCACCGCGCCAATCGTCCCCAGCAACGGCCCGCCAATTCCGATCCACGCTTCCGTCCATGCGTCCTTGGGCGCCTCCTTCATGGCAATGATCGCTCCCATGAATGGAATGAATACCGGCGCCCCAACCTTGATCCCCAGGGTGCGCGCCGCAACCAGATGTCCGCATTCGTGCACGAAGATAAGCAGCACAAACCCCAGCCCAAACCACCAGCCCCACGCCATGGCATACGCCCAAACTGAAAGGACCATCGTCCCTCCTGTTTTTAAAATCACGGGGAAGAACTTCAGCAAGGGAATAAGAAGAAACTTCACCTTCGAGCCAAACTTCAGCAGGAGAACAAGAGCAATTCCGACGGGCGCGAGGAGCTTCTTAAGCTTTTGCGCCATAGAGGGCTCGGAGCCGGGCGGCTCGTGATAATACGGCTCCTCTGAACTGGAATGCAATGGTGGCGGCTGTCCTGAATCGCTCATCCTTTTGGAACTGTCCACTTTTCACGAGCTGTGGTCAAGAATCGCGCGGAACACAGCGGGCTCGACCCTGTTGCAAGTTCAGGCGGATGTCAGTAGTTTGGGCACGGTTTATGGAAATCTCACTTGCCACAATGCTCGCGCCATCCTTGAGCATGGGCATTGTGATCGGGCTGCTTGTGATTGCAGTGGTGTTGTTTGCTTCGGAGGTGCTCTCCGTTGACATCATCACCTTCATCCTGCTGCTGGTATTGATAGCCGCAGGAATACTGACGCCTCAGCAGGCGTTCGAGGGTTTCAGCAGCGAGATCATCATTGTACTGGGGTCTATTTTCGTCCTATGCGGCGCTTTGCAGGAAACCGGTGTGGTGGATGCGGCGGGCAGGGTCCTTGTCAAGATTGCGGGGCAAAACGAAACAGTGATTTTGCTGGTGCTCATGGTTGTCGCGGCCACAGTGTCGGCATTTGTGAACAACACCACTGTGACGGCGATGTTCGTCGGCCCCGCAGTAGGTCTGGCGCGGCGCGCAAAGATCAGTCCCTCGCGGTTGTTGCTTCCGCTGGCCTTCGCATCAATCCTTGGAGGGACATGCACGCTGATCGGAACCTCAACAAACGTGGCTGTGAGCGGTTACATGTCAAAATCGCACCTCAAGCCGCTAACTCTCTTTGAGCTGGCCCCGATCGGCATCGTCATCGTTGGGGTCGGTGTGGCCTATATGCTCACAATCGGCCGGTGGCTTCTGCCGAACAAGAAGGATGTGAGCCTGCTGGACGACACCACCGTCCGGGATTACCTGAGCGAGATCATTATCCTTCCCGGATCGCACCTGATCCAGCAGCGTATTTTCACGTCCGACCTTTCCCGCATGGGCTTTCGTGTTTTGCGCGTGCGGCGGGGCGGCGAGATGTTTGTGCCGGGCTATCCAGCGCGATTCGAGGAGGGCGATATCGTGCTGGTGACGGGCGGGCTGCAGAGCCTCGTGAGGGTAAAATCATCCGAGGGCATCGAGATCAAGGCAGACTGGAAGCTCGGCGATCTCAAGATGCCCGACAAATCGATGAATATCGTGGAAGCTCTTGTCACACCGCAATCGGTGGTCGTGGGACGGACGCTCAAGGAGACCAACTACCATCAGCAGTTTGGGGTGACCGTGCTGGGGATTTTCAGGAGTGGCCGAAACCTTGTGGAGAAAATCGGGTCGATCCCGCTCGAGGTGGGCGACTTGCTGGTGGTGCAGGGAGAGAAAGACAGGCTGGCTGCGCTCCAGGAGCAGCGGCAACTGGCGGTGCTCTCCGAGTTGCCGATTGCAGCACTCCGGAAGTATCGCGGGCTGATCGCCGTAGCGGTATTCGGCGGCGCAATGCTCCTGAATATGCTCGAGATCGCCCCGCTGGGGCCTGTAATGCTCGCTGCGGCTGTGCTAAGCGTCCTGTTCAGATGCATCTCGATCGACCGCGCTTATCAACTCATGGATTGGCGCCTGCTGATCCTGATCGGGGGCATGACCGCCTTCGGAACAGCCGTTGATATAACAAACGCCGACGAGTTCCTGGCCTATTGGATCGTCTGGGGCCTGGAATCCTTCGGGGTAACTGCTGTGCTGGCAGGATTTTTTGTGGTCACGATTCTATTGACGCAGCCAATGTCAAACGCGGCCGCCGCGCTGGTGGTTTTGCCTGTGGCACTGCAGGCCGCCAGAGATTTGGGAGTCAACGAGCGCACCTTCGGCATTGCCATCATGCTTGCCGCCTCCGTTTCCTTCATCACGCCTTTCGAGCCGGCCTCCGTACTGGTGTACGGACCGGGCCGCTACCGATTCGCGGACTTCCTCAAAACCGGCGGGCTGCTAACGCTGATTCTTGCTCCAGTAGTGCTTTTCCTGCTACCCAGGTTTTGGCCGCTGCATTAGGCCCATCGAATAAACCGCTTTCAGGGAGCCTGCACCACACTGGCTAATTAAGGACGTAGAGCCCGATATTCAATGTGGACGCGTATGTGACCCACGCAAGGTACGGGGCCAGAAGCCACCCTGCCGGCCGATCCACTTTGAGAAAGGCGCGGATGGTCAAAGCGAGGACGACCCACAGCGCCACGATATCCACTGAGCTCAGCAGCAGGTTGTGCAACCCGAAGCAGAGAGGAGTCCATGCGGCATTTAGCAGGAGTTGTGCGATGAACAGGTTGAGAGCGAAGCTCTGCTGAGCAAAGCCGCCTTTCCTCCAAACCCGCCAGGCAGCGATTGCCATCATGATGTAAAGCGCGGTCCACACCGGCCCAAAAACGGCGCCGGGAGGCGTCCATGAAGGCTTTTTGAGCCCGGCGTACCAGGGGCCAGGCATGAACAGGGCGCCCATGGCCGCCACACAAAAAACAACCACGAACCAAAGGACGAGCCCTGGCAAGGAGCCTTTGGAACTATTCCTTGATTCAATGGCGTTCATCTAATGACTCGCCAGCATCGGTCCTGCATGGCAGAATTTCAAGCGGGCAGGCAATGTGAGGGCGCCGGAAACGATTGAAATGAGGGTTTTTCGCCCACAAAAACTTTTTCGCGCATTGACATCCTTGGGCGGCTTCATAACCTATTGAGCCTGACCAAAGGGATTGACGGCGCCCCGGTGCTGCTTTCCAGGTCCCCGGAGAGGAAGTGAACGTGTTTTGACTGAAATTAAACTGAAAAAAGGCGAGTCGGTTGACAAAGCCCTCCGCCGGCTCAAGAAGAAGATTGATCGCGAAGGGACGCTAAAGACCGTCCGCAGCCATCGTCATTTTGAGAAACCCAGCGAGCGCCGCCGCCGCAAGGAGAAGGCGGCCCGGTTCTCAGCCATGCTGAGCGCGCGCTACGCTGACATGTAATTGATTTGTTCTGCGAAAGCTTTCATAGCCGGACGAGGAGAACCCTTCGCCCGGCCTTTTTTTATCCATGTACTCTTTTTCAACCTGCTGGAACTCGCATCGGCACACGGATGGCCGGGCCATGCTGCGCGAAATTCGCGAGCTGGGATTCGAGTATGCCGAGCTGAGCCACGGCACGCGGATCAGCCTCGTTTCCGGAATCCTTGAGGCCGTGTCCAGTGGCGAAATCAGGATATCGAGCGTACACAATTTCTGTCCGCTGCCGCTCGGGGTCAACACGGCCTCGCCCAACCTGTTCCAATTCTCATCCGATCGCGGCCGTGAGCGGGAGCTGGCGGTGCGACACACGCTAAAAACTCTCGAATTTGCCGAAAAGGTCGGCGCAAAGGCTGTGGTCCTTCATCTCGGCAGCATCGAAATGCGAGACTACACGCGACGTTTGCTCGATCTTGTGGAGCGCGGCGAACGCGACAGCCGGAAATACGAGCGCCTGTGCGCCGAAATGGACGAAAAACGCGAAGCCAGAAAGAGCCTTCATTTCACCCACGTGAAAGAATGCCTTGCCCAGATCGCGCCGGAAGCAGCCTCTCGCGGCATCAAGCTTGGCGCTGAAAACCGCGAGGCCGTCGAGGAACTGCCCATCGAGGCTGATTTCAAGGAATTGTTTCAGTCCGTGAACAACGCCGCGCTCGGCTACTGGCATGACACCGGGCACGCGCAAATCAAAGAGAACCTTGGCCTGGTGCCGCACACGATGCACCTGGCTTCGCTGGCGGACTCTCTCATCGGAATGCACATCCACGACGTGCGTTTTCCCGGACGCGACCACCAACCGCCCGGCGCGGGCACGATCGATTTTGCGGCTCTCAAGCCGTTTGTGACGAGGAACCATGTGCGTGTGTTCGAGTTGAGCCCCTCGCTCAAGACCGAGCAAGTGAGGGCCGGCTTTGATCACATCATGCGCCTCTGGGGTCCGGACTCATGAAGCCCGTGCCCGACGCTGCCACCGACCCGATGCGCCTAGCCGCGATCGAGGTGGTGCGCCGGATTCAGACTGCGGGTTTCGAAGCATTCTGGGTAGGGGGATGCGTCCGCGATTTTCTCCTCGGTCATGTGCCTTCAGACTACGATGTCGCCACAGCCGCCACCCCGGATCAGATTGAGCAGATATTCCCCAAAACCCTGCCTGTAGGGCGCCGGTTTGGGGTCGTTGTTGTCGTTCAAAACGGTTTCTCCATTCAAGTGGCCACCTTCCGGGCGGAGGCTGGATACCAGGACGGGCGGCATCCGGACAAAGTTACCTTCAGCAATGCGCGGGCAGACGCCCTCCGGCGCGACTTCACCGTCAATGGCCTCTTTCACAACCCGGTCACAGGCGAAACGCACGATTGGGTGGACGGCAGGAAGGACCTGGAGGCGAAAACCATCCGCACCATCGGTGATCCCGAAGAACGTTTTGGAGAGGATCATTTGCGCATGCTCAGGGCGTTGCGCTTTGCCGCTCAGCTCGGCTTTCAGGTCGAGCACAGAACCATAAACTCGATTCGATCCCGCGCGGAGCGCATCCAGAGCGTGAGCGCCGAACGCATTCGCGACGAACTCCTGAAACTGTTTCACCCGCGACATGCGGAAAGAGGATTGCGGCTCCTCGAAGCAAGCGGGTTGCTCCGTCATGTTTTGCCTGAGTTTGCTCCCTGCCTTGCCTCTCCACAACATCCGGCGTTCCACCCGGAGGGCTCGGTCTTCGAGCATGTGTGCCTGATGCTGGCCCATGTTCCGGCAGACGCCCACCCGTTGCTGCCGTGGGCTGTGCTGCTGCACGACATAGGCAAGCCCGAAACCTTTTCGCGGGACCCGATTACAGGAGTCATTCACAATTACGGCCATGAGAAGACCGGCGCGCAAATCGCCGAAAAACTCCTCAGCCGACTGCGCTTTCCGCGCAAGGAAATCAGTCTCCTGGTGCGATCTGTGAAAAGCCACATGCAGTTTAAGGACGCCTCTCGCATGCGCAAATCCACTCTAAGACGCATGCTCCTGCGGCCCACATTTGACTTCGAATTGGCGCTGCACCAGTTGGATTGCCTCGGATCGCACCACGAGCTGGACACTTACGATTTTCTCCTGCGCGAGGCAGCCGAGCTGAGCAAGCGGCCGGAGGTGAGACCTCCTTTGGTGAACGGCGACGATCTCATTTCCCTTGGGTTCAAGCCGGGACCGGCTCTTGGAAGAGTGTTAAACGAAATCAGGGAGCGGCAGCTTCAGGATGAGCTCAAGACCCGCGAAGATGCGATCGCGTTTTCCCGGGCGCACCTTGTCGCGTCAGCATAAACTTGCATTTATCTTGAATCTCCTTGGGAAGGGTTGAGAATCCATGCATGCGGATTCTCACGATTCTCTGTGGCTACCTGGCGGCAGCCGCTCTGGGCGCGGCTGGCCAGGTCTCGGATTACCCCTGCAAGCCGGTTCCCTTCAACAAAATCAAGGTGCATGACTCTTTCTGGTCGCCACGCATCGAGACCAATCGCCTGACCACCGTCTGGTACGATTTTAAGAAATGCGAGGAGACGGGAAGAATTGACAACTTTGCCAAGGCGGGCCATTTGATGGAAGGGCCGTTCAAAGGCACGCCTTTCGATGATTCTGACGTGTTCAAAGTGATCGAGGGCGCGGCTTACACTCTCGCTCTAAACCCGGACAAAAAGCTGGACAATTACCTGGACGATCTGATCCGAAAGATCGCAGCCGCGCAGGAACCCGACGGTTACCTTTACACCGCAAGGACAATTGACCCCAAATGCAGGGTGGACTTTTTCGGACCATCTCGCTGGTCCAATCTGGCTGTCAGCCACGAGCTTTATAATGTCGGGCACTTGTACGAAGCCGCTGTTGCGCATTTCGAGGCAACCGGCAAGCGCTCGCTACTGAACGTGGCACTCAAAAGCGCAGACCTGGTGTGCCGCACCTTTGGCCCCGGAAAGGACCAACTGAAAGAACCGCCCGGCCACCAGGAAATCGAAATCGGACTTGTCAAACTCTTCAGGACCACCGGCGAACGCAAATACCTCGATCAGGCCAGGTTTTTCTGCGACATCCGCGGCCGCGCTGACACCCACAAACTCCGCGGGTCCTACCAGCAGGATCATAAACCCATCACGGAACAAACCGAGGCGGTCGGCCATGCGGTCCGCGCGGGTTACTACTATTCCGGTGTGGCGGATGTCGCGGCGCTAACCGGCGACAGACAATGGATCCAGGCTATTGACCGGCTCTGGGAGAATGTCGTCACGAAAAAGATGCACCTGAGCGGCGGCATTGGAGCCAGCAGCAAGGGGGAAGCGTTCGGAGCAGATTACGAACTGCCCAATGCCACCGCTTACCTCGAAACCTGCGCCGCCATCGCAAACGCCTTCTGGAATCATCGAATGTTTCTGCTTCATGGCGATCCCAAGTACATGGATGTTCTGGAACGGATCATATACAATGGTTTTCTTTCGGGAGTTGCTATCAGCGGAGACCGCTTCTTTTACCCGAATCCACTCGAGACGGACGGCAAAGCCAAATTCAATCATGGCTCGAATGAAAGGGCTCCCTGGTTCGGTTGCTCGTGCTGCCCCGTCAACGATGTTCGTTTTATCGCCGGGTTGGCCGGTTGCGCCTACGCCACCCGCGATCGCGATGTATTCGTTAACCTGTTCCTCGGCAGCACGGCTGAAATTGCCCTGCCCGACGGAACCGTGACCTTGCGACAGACCACGCGATACCCCTGGGACGGCAAAGTCCGGATCGACCTGGCTGCAAGGCGGGCGCGCGAGTTCACGATGCACATTCGCGTGCCGGGCTGGGTTGCAGGCAGACCCGTGCCGGGGGATCTTTACAGCTACGAGGCCGCACCCCAATCCACCACGTTTAAGGTCCGGACCGGCAGCGAGACGCAGCAACCAGCCGATGGTCCGCGCGGATACATCTCCCTGAAACGCAAGTGGGAGACAGGGGACTTCGTTGAACTCGATTTTCCCATGCCTGTTCGCAAGGTTCTCAGCCACCCCGCCGTGGAGGCGAACTGCGGCCGTTTTGCGTTGGAGCGTGGACCTTTGCTCTACTGCGCCGAGGGAGCCGACAATGCCGGCAAGGTCCTGGACAAGGTTTTCCCCGGAAAGCTTGGCTTCGAAATCATTCCCGCCCGAGAGTTGCTGGGGGGAATCACGCAAATCCGGATGCGGGCCGAACAGGGTGACGAGGCGACGTGTATTCCTTATTACGCCTGGTGCCATCGAGGGCCGAACGAAATGCGCGTGTGGTTTCCCACAACCCGGACGCCGTAAGAGCGCGCCCCTGTTGAATGACACGACTTCCCTGTCGTCCCAATTCAACGGCCGGGGAGTTGCGCAGCGAATGCCTTCAGCCTAGTGTAAGCGAGTGAATTTCTCGGTTAAGAGCGACTACGCGGCCCGTGCGGTGCTGGGACTGTCCAGGCATTACCCTACCGGCAGGGCCATCCGCGTTGAGGATCTTGCGACCGAGCAGGTGATCCCTGCCAATTACCTGGTGCAAATCCTGATCGAGCTCAAAACCAGCGGTATCGTTCGCAGCGTTCGTGGAAAAGAAGGCGGTTACATCCTCGGCCGGGAACCCGCAAAGATCACCATGGGCGATGTGCTCCGGACAATGCACGGCTCCGTCTTCGACGCTCCCGCCCTGTCCAACCCGGAATGCCCAGAGGAACTGGCAGGGGCCTGGAAAAAACTTCAAACGTCGATCGAGACAGCGGCGAATGCGATCACATTCCAGCAACTCGTGGATGAGGCCGCGCAGAAGAAGATGTATTACATCTAAGCCGCCCTGCACCAGGCCGTCTTGAGATAGGCGGGCTCCAGGCGCGAGACGGGGAAATCTGGCGGCTGCGGCACGTAATGCACGGCCTTCATTTCGACCCCGGCTGTTTGAAACCCGCCGCGTACCGCCTCCAAAAAGAATTCCGGCGCCCATTGAGCGGCGTTGCTGGCTGCCAGCAGCACGCCGTCACGTCTCAACAACGGCGCCGCCGCCGCCACAAGATCGCCGAAATCCTTTGGCGCACGGAAAATGCCGTGCTCGCGCGATTGCGAAAAAGTCGGTGGATCCAGGATGATCAGGTCGAACTTCCGATGGCGCCGGCCAAATCTACCGAGCCAATCAAACACATCCCCGTAAATGAAGTCGTGCCCGGAAGGATCTATGCCGTTCAATTCGAAATTGCGGCGGCCCCACTCGAGGTATTTTTTCGAGAGATCAAGACTCACCGTCCGCATCCCAGCTCTGGCGGCAGCCACCGAGAAACCACACGTATAAGCGAACGCGTTCAGAATCTCGACCGGTGCTTCCGGCTCCTTCCTTAGCGGAAACTCTCGTCCGGCCCTGCCCTGCATCAGCCTCCGCCGGTTTTCGCGCTGATCCAGGAACAGCCCCACCGAGTAGCCTTCCCGGAAGCTCAGTTCGAATCTGAGCCCGTTCTCCAGGACCACAAATCGTTCGGGGGCCTCCTGGCCAAAAACCAGCTTCGGCGATGCCTCCTGCCCGACCCCGCGGGTATGCCGAACAAGGGCCTTGTGATAGACACCTGAGACATCGAGACGCCCGGCCAGTTTCTCGATCCTGGCGCGCTGGTCTGCATCAATCTCCTTTTCCGTTTGCGCCAGGAGAAACTCGCCAAGTTTATCCACATAAACACGAGAGAAACCATCCTCCTGTCCGTGGATCACCCGGTATGCATTTGTCTCCTCGGGATCAATCACTGCCCGACGCAACTGCAACGCGGGGAGCCCGGGGCTCCAGTCCGCTTTGAATACAAGGGGCGCACCGGAGACGGGATGCGCTAACTCCAACTGCCACGCGTGTAAAAACACCCTTTCAGCGGGGGTGCCGCCATAAAGGGTGTCACCCAGCACAGGCACACCCGCCTCGGCAGCGTGCATCCGAATCTGGTGCGTGCGCCCGGTCAGGGGGCGAGCCTGCACCAGCCGGGCTCCACTCGGCAGCATGTCTCGCCAGTCAATCGGCCATGCAGTCCCTTCCGATGTCATTTCCTCAAACTCCGTTTCCGCCAACACAGCTCCGGAATGGCATGGACGACTGACGTATTTCTCTCCGGCCCTGATAATGGCGCTTTTGCAGCGGCTGGGAATGGGCCCGGTGCGATCCGTGAACAGCAGGTAGATTTTTCGGACACGACGTCCCTCAAATTGATCGCTCAACGATCTGTTTGCTTTCGGGGAAAGTCCGAACACGAGCACTCCGGAGGTGTGTTTATCAAGACGGTGTATGATCGAGAGCTTCGCCCAGCGCGGTTCGCGCTCTCGCAGCCAGTCGTAGATCCCCTCTCCCGCCCAGGGCGCCGGCGCGTGCGTATTGATGCCCGCAGGCTTGTTCACCACCAGCAGGTGCTCATCCTCATAAAGAACGCACGGAAGCACAGGTCACCAAAATTGCCAGGCGCCTTTCCAATAAATGTAAATTCCCAGTAGGAAGTTCGTAATGGCATGAGCCAGCATGGCGTCGCCCAGCCGGTTCTTGCGAATGACCAGCCACTGATAGCCCAGCGCGCACAAAATGCCCGCAACCCACTGAAAATGCACCAGGCCGAAAAGCAGTGCGGTAACCACAAATGATAAGGCATGGAAACAGCTCAGCGGCAGCGTTTCAAATTTCTTCCGCACAAACCACCTGTAAAGGAAGGACCGATAAAACAGCTCTTCAATTGGCGGCACCACAATGGCCGAACCGAATGTCCGCACCAGCACAAAGAACAGTGCCATCAAACTGCCTTCGCCAAAATGTTTCACCGGGTTCCATGGTTCGGTTTGCGCGAATAAGAAGGAGAGTTTCGGGTAATAGGGGTCCAGACCCACCCAGATGACACATACAAGCACCCCCACGACGACCGCTTCCCAGCTGAATGCCCACTTCATCTCGGGCACAAGATCCCGGATTTCCCAGACACACCACGCACCCACGATCATCTTCGCCAAATACAGCCAGTAACGAAGATCCTCCCCAAAACTATCCTGCACAAATGTCAGGATAAGGATGACCACATAGGGCGTGACACGAGCGTGAATCGGCGATTCCCTTAGTTTCCTGCGCAAAAAGTCCATCTGCTATCCTGCCAGCAGACAAAACGATTAGCGCAGAGTCAAGACAATCGTCTGCGATTCCGAAGCCAACTCCACACGGTTGTTCCCGATGGATACTACCTTGAGCCCGCTCAAAACGTCCCCCGGATAGACAATCAGGCCGGAAATCATTGCGGACGGTCGTTTCGATAGAACAATGCCCTGGAGTTTCAAATCCCCGTGACTTTGCGTGGGCTGCGGCGCGGCCTGAACGGGAACGCTGGCAGGCGCCGCAGCAGGCAGGGGCTCCGTCGCCGCAGATGCGGTCACGATAGCTGGCGCCGCCGGCACCGCGGGAACCGGTGCTGCTACTGCGGGAGCGGCATCAGGAACGACCACTGGAGCCGCCGGCTCAGCAACTTCCGGCTCGGCGTCGGGACTGGGCGCAACAGTGGCAACTGCAGGCGGCGAAACAGCCGTGACAGCCCGGACCTCTTTCGGGCCCGTAGCGTTGCCTGAAAAAACAAAATACCAGGTCACCACCAGCAATGCGATCGCCACAAAGGCAAGCCCCATGGGCAACAGCAACCCGGCGCGCTTAACTCCTATTTTTTCCGGCTCCGGCTCAACAGGGCGCAGCATGGGGCCGGTTGGAAGTTGGGATTGCGGGGCCTGCTGTGCCCGTTTCAGTGCGTCGTTTATCAAGCTCATTAGTGTATCTCTCCCTCCAGTTCGCGAATCGCGCGATTGACCAGCGAATAGCCGATCCGTTTTTGCTTTCTCACATATCCGGCCAGCAGCGATTTATCGCACACGGCGTTGACCAGCCGCGGGATTCCCCCGCTATACCGATGCAGCCGCCACACCGCTGGACCCGTAAAACAAGGCGTGCCGTTTCCACCGCAGAGGTGCAGCCGGTGCTTCACATACTTCTGCACCTCCTGCCGGTTCAGCGGTTGTAGATGGTAGCGGACCGTGATGCGCTGCCTCAATTGACGCAACCGCGGGCTATTCAAGCGGTCCCGCAGCTCAGGCTGCCCCAAAAGCACAATTTGCAACAGTTTCCGGTTGTTTGTCTCCAGATTGGACAGCAGGCGCACCTGCTCCAGCAATTCTTCCGTCAGGTTCTGCGCCTCATCTATGATCAGGACTGTCTCACGTCCAGACTCCACCTGCTGCAAGAGAAACTGGTTGATCACGGACAACACCTCCAACCGATCCAACCCGTTCACCGGCAGCGCATACTCCGCCGCAATGGCCCGAATCAACTCGTCCGCGCTCATGATCGGATTGAGAATCAGCGCCGTGGAATATCGTTCATCCAGGCTTTCCAGCATTGCCCGGCAAAGCGTGGTTTTTCCCGCCCCCACTTCTCCCGTAAGCTGCACAAACCCCTTGCGCTCCCGAATTCCATACATCAGGTGGTTGTATGCCTCCCGATGCTTCGGACTGTAAAACATGAACTTCGGGTTCGGCGTGATGTCGAACGGCGGTTCAGACAAGCCAAAGAAATTCAAATACACACCCATCCGGAAGCAGGATTAGTGCCGTCCACCCCCCCGCCCACGAAAAACGTTCATGGTAAAGACCCGTTGCACCGCATCACAATCCGTTGGCGCATGCGACTTCCCCATCGTCCACGGTTTCTCCATCGTCTCCATTCGATCCCGGACCCCACCCGAGCCCTCCAACGCAGACGGTCTCACCTGACTGACCAAAAACCCGGCGGATATGAATAAAGAGGTGTGCGTCCACGGACCTGGCCTGCAGCAGCCGCACGGTTTGGACATTGAACGGATGTGGTTTTGACTTCTAACCGGAAAGGAGCGCTTCTAACCTATTCAGATGAATATGGAAAGGGGTTTAAGGAATATCCGGCGAGCAAGCCTGTTCACGAGGTTCGCATTGTTCTTCATTTTGGCACATGTGGTTCTGCCTGGCGCAGCAGCAGTTTTTCCCCCGCTCAATTCCAGCCCGGGAACGGAATACTCCGACTCTACCAGAATGTTCCAGGGCATCCCTGCCATCGAACGCGCGCCCAATGGACGGCTCTGGGCCGCGTGGTACGGCGGCGGTGTCACGGAGGACAAAAACAACTATATCATCGTAGATACCAGCGGAGACGACGGCCGAACATGGCAACGGGCGCTGGTGCTCGATCCGGATCGCGAGGGTCCGGTGCGCGCCTTCGATCCCTGCCTGTGGCACGATCCGCAAGGGCGACTATGGCTTTTCTGGGCACAACGCCGGGCAGACTCACAGGAACCATACACCCTGGCCATTCACACTGCAGAATCCACAAGGTCCAATGCGCTCTGGTCCGAACCCCTCATTGTGCAGGATGGCATCATGATGAACAAACCGTTCACGGACCGGAGCGGGAGATGGCTCCTGCCGATGGCGTTTTGGCGGGCAGACGACAGCGCACGAGTTGTTTCCTCTTCCGATCAAGGCCTGACGTTCAAGCGAATCGGGGCCGCACGGATACCAAAGCCCGGAGATCGAGATTGTGACGAGCACATGATCGTGCAACGGCAGGACGGCTCCCTTTGGATGCTGGTGCGCACTCGCTATGGCATTGGCGAAAGTGTCTCGACCGATGACGGCAAAACCTGGTCCGACGTGGTTCCAGCGAAGATTGCTCACCCCGTCAGCCGGTTCTTCATTCGCCGGCTCGCGAGCGGCAACCTCCTGATGATACGGCACGACCCGCCGAATGCGGCGAAGGCAAGGTCACACCTCAAAGCGTTTGTCTCAGAGAACGATGGGGTCTCGTGGACTGGCGGACTGCTGCTGGATGAGCGGAAAAATGTCTCTTACCCGGACGCCGTCCAGGCGTCAAACGGCCTGATTTATGCCATCTACGACAGGGAGCGCCGTCACGACAAGGAAATCCTGATGGCCTGCTTTCGCGAGGAGGATGTTAAGGCTGGAAAGCTGCTCACAGCAGATGCGCGCATCCGTGTTTGCGTCAACAAGGCGGCAGGGCTGAATCCGAACGCCAAACCCGTTTCGGAACGCAGCGCCAACATCGATGGCAAACCGTTGTTGCAAGGAACCGCCGCAGGTCTGGAATTCTCCCGGGGAGAAACCGCAGAGTTGAATCCGGGCGAAAAACTTTTCCTGGACAGGGACTATGCCACACTGGAAGTTCCTGGCGCGCTTCGTGGCTGCCGCTTTCTCCGTATGAGTATCGCAGGCGGCCGTCTCACGTGCGCCAAACCCGGAGTTGTTTACTTGGTCACCCCGAGTGCGGGGCGGCAGCGCGACAGCCAGGCGGATTTCCTTTTGAAACGCGGTTTCGAGAAGGCGGCTATTCCCGAGTTCATACTTTTCGAAGGCGAGGCCAATGTCTGCACGGTGTTCCAAAGGCTTCTGAACAAAGGTGACGCTCTGGACCTGCCGAAATGGGTCGTGCCGATCCTTCCGGGACCGGATGGCGAATTCCTCCAAATCTCCTCGGTTGAATTGGCGGCCAATGCGGAGTCTCTGCAATTGTGGGACCGGCAGGTTCCATTTCCATCCTTCGACCAAATGCGGGATCTGCCAGTCGTGACACACGTCGAAATTGAACGGGCCAGGCAGGAAGGGTACCACTACCTGCACGAGGCTGCTATAGCGTGGCACGATGGCCGGCTCTATGCAGGATGGGCGAACCATCGATTGTTCGAAATCAACGTTAAGGATGAGTTGCTGCGCGGACGCGTCTCCAAAGACGGCGGATTTACCTGGGGGTCCGCGAAAACCTGGGCCGCTGCACCGCTGCTGGGCGCTGAATCGTTCAACCATCCGGTTCTTTTTTCCCACCAGGGCAAGCTCTGGGGTTTCTTCACCTGCTGGAACAACAAGACGCCGCGAACGGAAATTTTTGTATTGTCATCAAACGAATCCTGGGCGCCTCTCGGCAGCCCGATTTCCGGTTTTCTGCCCTTTACGCCACCACGCAAACTGGATGACGGCAACTGGATCATGTCTGGCGAACTGCATTGGTTCGAGGCCGCCGTGGCCATCAGCCACGGCGATGACTTTACCCGTTGGGACGTGGTGCATATACCGAAGCCTGAAACCATCCATCTCCATTTTCCGGAAACGACACTGATGGAGCAGAGCGGCGCGCTGGTGGCCATTTGCCGTCCGAGAAATGCGGATACCGCACCCGCCGCCGTCAGCAATGACCGCGGACGCACCTGGACACCGCTAAGGCTCAGCAACTTTCCTCTTGCCCCCAGCAAACCGCTATGCGGCAAGCTCAGCAACGGCCAGCAATACCTCATCACGGACAACCTGGAACAAGGCCGTGCGCTCCTGTCCATCGCGGTCACAACCCCGGGCGGGAACCATTTCTGTCAGATTTGGAAGCTTCGTCATCAGCAGACCCCGAAGCGGCGGCTTCTGGGCAGCAGCGACGGCAAGTCGAAGGCCGGCTCGGATACCGAATGGTCGTACCCGGCAGCCGTCGAACACGACGGAAAACTCTACGTCATTTACACTCAAGGCAAGGAGGACTGCGCAATGTCTATTATCCCGCTTTCATCGCTTGCAGTGCGCAAAAATTGATGTTCAACGTGCGGTTTTCGTCAGCGCCATGTCTGCCATGATCGCCTCGACATCCGTCATCATTTGAGAAACGATAAGGAGGCCTATGTTAAAGCGGACTCCTCTTTTTGAAGCGCACCGGGAACTCGGCGGCAAGCTCATTGAATTTGGCGGCTGGGAAATGCCGGTTCAATACACCAGCATCATTGACGAGCACACCACCGTCCGCAAAGCCGCGGGGATTTTCGACATCTCGCACATGGGCGAAATTGTGGTGTCTGGCGCGTGTGCGGAAGCCTTTCTAAACCACCTGTTGACAAATGACGCACGCAAACTCAGCCTTGGCCAGGGCCAATACACGCTCATGTGCAGCGAGACGGGCGGCACGGTGGACGATCTCTACGTGTACCGGCTCGATTCGCAGGAGTACCTGCTCATCGTCAACGCATCCAGAATCGATGCCGATGTCGCATGGATTCAAGAAGCGGAGGAAGCTTTTGACCCCGGGGACACCTTGAAAATCGAGAATGTCTCGGACCGAACCGGTGCTGTGGCTGTTCAAGGACCGGCTGTGGCGCATTTCATCGATGCGGTCTTTCGGGGAACCACCCGGGCAAGCCAGTTGACAAAAAATCAGATTGGCACATTCCGCATGGGCAGCATCGAGGCGCGGGTCTCGAGGACCGGCTACACGGGCGAGGACGGATTTGAAGTGGTGGCCTGCAGCGAGGACATCCTGAAGATCTGGAACGCACTGATCGAAGCAGGACGACCGCACGGGATAAAGCCGGCAGGACTCGGCGCCCGCGACACGCTGCGAACAGAGGTCTGCTACCCGCTCTATGGCCACGAACTGGACGAGGAAACGGGCCCTGTGGAGGCGGGCCTTGGGTTTTTTGTCGCTTACGACAAAGGAGACTTTATCGGGCGCGCCGCCCTGCTTCGGAAGAAAGAGAGTGGTGCTTCCCGAAAACTGGTTGCCTTTAAGTCGCTCGAAAAATCGGCCCCGCCGCGCCCCGGATACACTGTGTGGAACGGGCGCGACGGCGGAGAACAGGTCGGCGCCGTTTGCAGTGGCACGCTCAGTCCGTCCCTCGGCATTGGTATCGGCATGGCCTATATCAGGCCCGGGGACGCCGGCATCGACAAAACATTATACTTCGAGGTCAGGGGACGCCGCTCGCCGGTACTGACCGCGAAAAAGCCGCTCTACAGGAAACAAGTTGACCAGTCCTGAACTCCGTGACTCAATGAAAGATATGGCAAACGTTCCTTCGGATCTTAAGTATTCCAAGTCTCACGAATGGGTGAGGCTCTCGGGCGACACAGCGACCGTTGGCATCACGGACCATGCCCAACACGAGCTTACGGACGTGGTGTTTGTTGAACTGCCCGCAAAAGGCCGGAAGGTGAGCGCGGGCGAAGCGTGCGCCGTCGTGGAATCGGTAAAGACCGCCAGCGACATCTACTCGCCGATCGGTGGTGAGATTGTCGAAGTGAACGAAAGACTCGCGGCAGAACCGGGCCTGGTCAACAGTTCTCCATACGAGGCGGGTTGGCTGTTCAAGCTACAACTCTCCGAAGCTTCGGAAATTCAGGCCCTGCTCACTCCCGAAGCCTACAGAGCACAGGTTGGAACCTAAGCAGGACGCGCTCAGCCGTACCTGAATGGCCGTTCCATGGCGAAACTGTTGGGCAGATGCCGAATTTCGCGAACCGCACCGTCCTCCAACAGCACTTCCACAATGTCGAAGCGCACCTTCACTTTTGGATTCCGGAGCTTTCGAAGGTAATCAAGCCCGGCGCGTGTGAGCCTTCGCCGTCGTTCGCGGTCCACAGCGTCCGCCGGACGTCCCCACATTTCGCCGGACCGCGCCTTGACCTCCACGAAGACGAGGCAATCCTTATCGCGCATTACCAAATCAATTTCCCCGCGATCGGTCCGGAAGTTGGCTGTAAGGAATTTCATCCCCAGCTTCTTAAGATGTTTTCTGGCTGCTTCCTCGCCCGTCCGCCCGTGCTGAAGGTGCAGGGGCAATCGATCCTTCCGCAAAAACCACTTTTTTAAGAAGGCGGCCAGCATGTTAACGGCCGGGCTTTGGCCGGCCGCTTTGCAGCGCAGGACCTTTCAATAGATCTGTGGATCCGCCCGGGAACAGTTCCAGTTCCCTGGGACGAAACGGGGAGAAACTTCGACGATGGATCGGACACGGTCCGAGCCTCTCGATCGCCTGGTAATGCTTCGGCGTGGCGTAGCCCTTATGTTCACCAAACCCGTAGCCGGGAAACTGCTTCTCGTAGCCGTCCATGATGCGATCCCGTGTGACCTTCGCAAGGACGCTGGCCGCAGCGATGGTGTAGCTGCGGGCGTCGCCGTTCACCAGCGCGGTATGGCTGTATGGCAGCCACTTAATGCGGAGCCCATCCACCAGCACATGCTGCGCCCGCTCCGGCAATTGATCCAGCGCCTGGTGCATCCCACGCCATGCGGCCTGGCGAATGTTGAGACGGTCAATGGTTTCAACATCGATCGTCACGATCGCGTGAAGAATCTCGGGATTGCCGATAATTCTCTCGAAATATGCCTCTCGATCCCCAGGGCTGAGCTGCTTTGAGTCGTTAAGCCCACGCAGTTCGGGGCAGAGTCCCTTCTCAAGCCAGGAGCAGGGGAAAACGACAGCAGCAGCTACCACGGGACCCGCCAAGGGACCGCACCCCGCCTCATCCACGCCCGCGACGGAAGTTATTCCCTGGCGCCATAAATCACGCTCGTGAGAAAGCCTGTTCCAAAACCTGCCGCTCATTGCCCGCTGGAAAGGTTACTCATGCGGGAGTTCGCGCGGAATAACAAAAGGCCTGCGCGATCACCCCTAACTGACGGAAGCCCGTAACACCTGTGAAATCTGCCTGGAAGCGGCCACGGCGGATAACGCCCACGAAGCACGCGAATGCCTGCCACAGCCGGTCGAAAGAGATGGACCACGGTCAGCGCACCGCGTGCAGGGCACGCGCGATGTCAGTTCGCGGCGGTTGCCGCAGGTTTTTTGGCTCTTGCGGCTGACTTTTTGCGTTTAATGTAACTCTTCCGCCGCTGACGTTTTTCTGCCTTATTATACTGTTTGCTCATACTTCTTTACTTTAACACCCTGTTTCGGTTGTTTAGCCGTTGAACTATGCTGATTCATTCGCCACGTTTCAATATCTATCTGCCAGTTCTCATGGCGGTGCTTATGCTTTTGGGCTGTCAATCCACCGAAACGAGTAAGAAAAAGAAGCTCGCTTTACTGCGTGTCCACATTGAGGCCACGACCCCGGTGCCCAATCGAACCCGCGAAGTAAGCGTGTTGCGGCTCTCGCCGCTTCAGCTTCACGTTGAGCCCACACCATTTCTCACCGAGGAATTTGTCAGAAACGCGCAGGTGATTGACACCATTGGAGGATTCGCGCTGCAGGTCGAGTTCAACCGTTCAGGCCGGCACCTCCTCCAGCAATACACCGTGGGGAACCAGACAAGGCGCCTGGCCATCTTCAGTCGTTTCGCGGATCCCGCAAATGTCAAAAATGAATCCGATCGCTGGCTTGCCGCACCACGAATTTCGCACGCGATCACAAACGGAATGCTTGTGTTTACTCCGGATGCCACACGCGAGGAAGCCGATCAGATTGCTCTTGGCCTCCGAAACGTGGCTGGAAAGCTCGGCACAGCCAAGGAACCGTTGTTGTAACTGCGAACCACATGGAATCCCATTCAGTTTCAAGTCATTAGACGCCGATTTTTCCAGCCTCGCACCTGTCATCCGCGCTCCGTACTGTGCCTAGTTAACATATGCCCACTGGATTTCCTATTATTTCAGTGCTATTATTTTAGCTACCGGGAAATTATGGCGCGCTTGCTTGCATATGAAGAGCCCAAGGCGGCATCACGCTGCCGTGTCCGTCTGTATTCTGGCTTCACGCTGATTGAACTTCTCGTGGTCATTTCTGTTATAGCACTACTGGCCGCAATGTTGTTGCCCACTCTCGCCCGAGCCAAGCGGCGTGCCCAGACCATAGCCTGTTTGAACAACATTAAGCAGCTCCAGATTTGCGCCAGCCTTTATGCCGCAGACTCATTTGACTGCCTGCCACCGAACAATTCGATTGCGGCTCTGAGCGATGCCATTGTTGCCCAGGGATATTCATGGTGTACCAACTTGGCCAGGACACACCTTACACCGGAGGGCATCATCTATGGCGTTCTCTACGAATACAATACGTCGCTTGGAATTTATCGCTGCCCGTCCGATTGGTCCCAGGTCGAAGTTTCGAGTGGCGAGCAACTCGGAATACGCCGGTGGCGCAGCTACAACTTGAGCCAGTCGATCAACGGAGCGCCTCAGCCGGTCTCATGGATTGGCTCTTACGTGCCAAGCTTCAGGAAGCTCAGCCAGATCAACTCCCCGGGCCCGATTGATTGCCTCACCTTTATTGAGGTGCACGAGGATTCCATTTACGACGCACTCTTTGGCATTCCGCCACAGGCCGAGACTGGTTTCATGCGCGTCTGGTGGGATGTTCCGGCGAGCCGACATGATCAGTCGGCTGTGGTGAGTTTTGCCGATGGACACGCAGAGGCTTGGCGGTGGCGAGTGCCGAAGAAAGTCCATCAGCCTTACGCGACGCAGATGGTTCCTGACGAAGAGGCGGCCGATTATGACCGCGTTCAGCGCGCCATCCGGCAAAGCTGGTAGCCTTGGACGCCTGGCAGATCTTTTCGTCCCAAGTCCAGACTTGCACAGTCCGCAGAGGGTTCTCCTGCGACGAAGAGCTGTAAACTGGCTCATCCCATTCCCGCACTTCAATCAGGATTCCGGAAGGCTCAGTGAGCGTGGTCGTGGGATTCGTGCATAGCGGGCTCGTGCCCGGAATGCCCTTCCTGGTCATGCCCGTGCTCCGGATGACCGTAATGCGCGATCAGCAGAGCCACCCCGATACCGACCATCAAGGAAACTGAAAGCCGCACCCGATCGTGCGTGTGGAATTGCAGCTCGGGCAGAAGATCCGCACAGGCAATACAGAGAAAAGTGCCCGCGCAAAAAGCGAGCGCGCCACCCAGCCACGCCGGCTCAGCGCCAGCCCATTGATCCAAACCCATGTAGAAAAGCACAGCCCCGAGCGGGGTGATCATGGCGAAGAGAAAGTTCACGATGTGTCGGGAGGATTTGGCCTTGCCTCCCGCAGCCATAAGGGTCGTAATTGCCAGCGCGCTGAATGGTTTATGAAGGATCACAGCCAATGCCGTGCCCAGACCCAGCGCGCTGCCGTGCCCGTGCGCACCGGATGCCACGGACGCAGCCATTGCCAAACCGTCGAAGATCGAATGCAACGAAAGCCCCAAAGCCACACCTACCCAACTCAAGCTCCTGGCAGAGCGTTCCGCAAGCGAGTGGGTGTGGCCGCACGGTTCAACCGGACTGCCCTCCTGAACGTCGTGATGGTGAAATGGCAGGAAACGTTGCAGGAAGAACATCACAAGAAAACCCGCCAGCATCCACCCCGCTGCCTTTGCCCCCGAACCTACCTGCTCACTCGCGTGCGGCAAAAGCCCCACAAGCGCCAGGCCAAGCATCAAACCCGCCACAAAACTAATCGCGACCTGCAGCCTTGTGTGAGTAAGCTTCAAAAAAATAGCCAGGCTTCCGCCAGCAAGTGCGGCGACAAGCGCCAGCAGACAGTAACCAATTAATAAGACCGCCGGGGAATGTACTGGATCCGTCATTTGTTTTCCGTCTTAAGAGGTTTCAGATAAATATCCTTAAACTGGGCCGTGAATGGCGCGCCCACGTGCATCTGCAGGGCTATCACCCCGTTCTTCGAAGCCTTGGACGGGCATTCATCAGTCACTTCCACCGTCTGTTTTCCGTTGATGAAGTGTGAAAGACGATTTCCCTTTGCGATGATCTTGTAGTCGTTCCAGTCACGGCTGTGAATTCCTGCCTGTATGGCTGCCGAATCCCCAACCGTGCCTGCCACTTGCTTCCGACAATCGGAGGTCCACACCACCTTCTCGCCACGCAGAGCCATAATGCCGCGTGTCATTTTTTCCTCGTAGAGAATTCCGCTGTAGTTCGGACCCGCCTCAAGATCCGCCTGGTAGCCGCCCACCGACCACGTTCTCCAATCGAGCACCTTGCTGCGGTATTGGATTCCCGAATTGGCGAAAGCACTGCCTTCCGAAGGGACTAAACGGTATTTGCATGTGAGCTCGAAATCTCCGGGCTCTCCGTTTGTCCAGATAAGAAATGTATTCGCCCTCACTGGCCTCTCCGCGGTGCTGCGCCCTGTGATTGCCCCGTCCTCAACCGTCCAATAGTTCGAATCTCCGCTCCAACCGGATAAATCCCGGCCATTGAAAAGAGGCTCCCCCCTATTGTCGGCGGCGAGGCCGGCGCTGCGGCACGCCGCACACAAAACCAAAACCCAAAAAATTACAGCTATCTCCTTCATGTGTATCCAGAATCTAGACCCTTCGGTTTGCCTTGCCGCCAAAGGTGCGCCGCAGGAATTTCAAGCCCTTCGTCGCAATTTCCTCCTGGCTCGGCTCAAACTTCCGCCATACGGCCGCCGCACGCGCGATGACTTCCACCCGGGTGCTGAACGATTCGATCACCAGATCGCCATCGTAGCGCACCTGGCAAAGCGCTTTGGCAATGGATCCCCAATCAATGTGATCATTGCCCGGTGTGCCCCGGTCCGAACCGCATGTGTGCATGTGTGAGAGGAGCCTGCCCGCCCTCCGAATCGCCGCTGCCGGATGCTTCTCCTCGATGTTCATGTGGAATGTGTCGAGCATGACGCCGACCGCCGGGCTGTTAACATCTTCGGCCAGTTGAACCGCCTGCTCCGCGGTATTAATCATGTCGGTCTCGAACCGATTCAGCGGTTCGATACAAAGGCGGACGTTCCTGCGCGCGGCATAGGCGCCGATTTGCCGCAGGTTTTTTACCACGGTGCGCCACTGTTTCTTACGATCTATCGGGGCTACGGCTTCGGCGCGCCCGACCGCTGAATACAATGGCCCCGCAACAACTCTTGCCCCGAGGATTTCGGCCTGGTCAATAACAGCTTTGAGGTAATTCAGCGCATTGCGCTGCTGGGCCGCATCGCCGCGCAAATCCCGGTCCTTGCCAAGAATTGCGCAGATCGAGCATCCAAGGCCGGCTTTGTCCAATTCGCGACGCACCGCTGCGGGGTCCAAATCGGAGGGATCGCCAATGGCGATTTCAACGAGGTCAAAACCCCATCCCTTGATCTTTCGAAACAAGCGGGTACTTCGGGTGGTGAAGGGCCACACAAGAAGCAGGGTATTGATTCCGATGCGCATGACGGCAGCGTAGATCAGCGAAACGTGATGTCAAGGAAAGGGACGCCTCGCACATAGGGACACGCCGGTGATGCGCCGGGCCTGCGTTCGGGCCCATTGGTCTGCCGCCAGTATCTGGTTCAGGTCCGGTTCGGCCACGCCGGCGTGTAATTCCATCACCGCTCGCACGGTCTCGGCAATGCCCGTAAAGGGAATTCTTCCCTCGATAAACGCCTCAACAGCGATTTCGTTGGCCGCATTCAGCACGGCACCGAATGTCCCGCCACGCTCTCCCGCCCGCCGGGCCAACGTCAGCGCGGGAAACCTGTCCTCGTCCGGCTCCTCGAAGGTCAGAGTGCCAAGCCGGGCAAGATCGGTCCGCACGCGTTCGCTCGGGGCGCGATCCGGATAAGTAAGCGCGTATTGTATCGGCAGGCACATGTCCGGCGTGGAGAGCTGAGCGAGAATAGATCCATCCACAAACTCCACCATCGAGTGCACCACGCTTTGCGGATGCACAACCACGCCCACGCGTTCCATCTCAATGCCAAAAAGCCAGCGCGCCTCGATCATTTCAAGTCCCTTGTTGAACAACGTCGAGGAATCAATCGTGATCTTCTTGCCCATGACCCAGGACGGGTGCTTGAGCGCGCGGTCAACCGTGATTGTCTCAAAGTCCGCTTTTGGAGTTTTTCGAAATGGGCCGCCCGAGGCCGTGAGCCATAGTTTGCGCACGGATGTGGACGGCTTGCCATCCAGACATTGGAAGATCGCCGAGTGCTCGCTATCAACGGTCAAAACGCGCACACCATGCTTGCGGGCTTCGTTCATGACAATCTGCCCGGCCATCACCAGGATCTCTTTTGATGCCACCGCGATGTCCTTGCCGGCACGAATCGCTGCAAGCGCCGGCTGCAGCCCCGCCGTGCCGACAATCGCGATCAGCACCACATCCGCCTCCGGCAGCGTCGCCAACTGCACCAGGCCTTCGGGACCGGATAGGACCCGCACGCCAGGCCCAAGGGTTTCGCTGACGCGCGCCGCTTTGCGCGGATCTGCCACCGACACCATCCCTGGCCGATGCTTCCGCGCCTGCTCGACGAGAAGTTCCACATTGTTTCCGGCGCCAAGCCCCACGAGACGCAGGCGGTCGCGCAGATCCTCAGCCACCTTGATGGCGCTGGTGCCGATGGATCCGGTGCTGCCCAAAAGAACAACGTTGCGCATGTCTATTTTTCCACGGCTGCGCTCAGAACGTGCCGCAGATATAGATACATAATAGGGGCATTGAACAGGAGACTGTCCAGCAAATCGAGTATGCCCCCGATCCCCGGGAAAAACCTCCCGGAATCCTTGACTCCAGCCTCACGCTTGAAAATGGACTCGATCAAATCCCCGCCCACGGCCGACACACTGAGCAACCCTCCAAGAACCGCCGCATGCGCAATCGTCATCCCGGCCATGTGGTCATGAAAGAAATGCGCAAAGACAAGGCTGGCGCCTGTGGAAAACAGGATCGCGCCGCCAAAACCTTCCCATGTTTTTCCGGGGCTGATTCGCGGAATCATCTTGTGCCTGCCGATCAGCGAACCCACGGCGTAGGCGCCCATGTCGCTGAATTTTGTGATCAGCACGAAATACAGCAGGTAATACTTCCCCTCTACACCGGGAAAAAAGTTTATCTTTTGAATGAAATTCAACAGCCACGGCACGTACATCAGACCGAGCAGCGTGGTGGAGATCGCAAGAATCCCCGCTGTGTTGCTCCTGGAGAACAGTTGCCGAAGGCATAGCCCCAGCACGAAAAGAATCAACAGGCTTGTTTCGAAATCGTTGATACGCGCCGGCGTTCCGTGAATGCCGAGCTTGCCGGTGGCATGAAAAAATGTGCTCAGCATGAGCAGCACGCCCCCCGCAATGCCCCACATCTTGAAGCACACGAGGTTCCGCGCTGCAACGAGCCCGTAAAACTCGATGAGCCCTGTAATCGCCAGCACCAGCATGATGCCCAGGAATACATAGTTCGAGAGCGTCTCGTTGCCGGAAAACAGCGCGGCCAGTATGGCGGTCCAAAGCACTGCCGTGCTCGAGAGCCGCCGCACAAAAACCTGCGATTTGGAAAGTGTTGCGGGCTTTACCGTGTCCTGCACAAATCGAAAATTAGCAAGGAGACCCGGGAAGACAACCGGATTAGTTCACGCCCGATCCCGGGCGGAGCCGCCGATGACCCGCTCACGCTCGGTGCCCGCAAGCACTCGCCACCTTCCCGGCGGCAGATCGCCAAGCCGGAAATCTCCGATCCGCACCCTTATCAGGCGCAGTGTCGGATGGCCAATTGTGGCCGTCATCCGGCGCACCTGCCGGTTCTTCCCCTCCACCAACTCGATCGCTACCCAGCATGTCGGCACCGTTTTCCGGCGCCGGATCGGCGGCACGCGTTCAGGCAGATCCGGTTGCGGGTCCAGAATCCACGCGCGGCACGGCAGCGTTCTGCGCCCCTGGATCATCACACCCTGCTCCATCTGCCGCAGAGCGTCGCCGGATGGAACCCGCTCCACTTGAGCCCAGTATTCTCGCGCGTGTCCGCGCTCCGGCCTGAGCAACCGCGTGTTCAAACCGGGTTCGTCCGAAAGCAGAAGCAGCCCCTCCGAATCGGCATCCAACCGACCCAGTGAATACACATTCGGCGGAAAACCGAACACCGAAAGAGGCCGGTTCGGAGAACCATCCCCCGTAAACTGGCACAGCACACCGTAAGGCTTGTTGAATGCAATCAGCACTTTAAGGCTGCACCTGCACACGGTAGAACATCCGCGATGCCATCGGACCGGGTATCGTGTGCGTTGTGATCGTTTCCGTCGCGCGCATCCATTGCGATGCCGGAGTCCACGTCCTCAAGTTTGTGCTGCTCTCAACGAGGTAACCGCGGTGGTTTGGCGAAGGCCATGTAAGGCGAACCGCGCCACCACTCAGTTTTTCCACATGCACTTGCAGACGCTCGGGCAGCGTGCTTGCCGGCACTGTTTCGGATGAAACAACACGAAAGAAAGACCGCCCAAACGTTGCCAACGGGATTTGCGCTACAGACACGGCAGAGGTGGCTTGCAGGACAAACCCTGAGGACGCCCACGCGGACAGGTTTGTGGAACTCTCCACCGTGTAGGTCTCTCCGAACCTCGACGGCCACGCAAGGACCAGAGAGTCTCCGGCGCGCCTGGCCGAAACGACAAACGGCCTGGTCGGCCCGGTCGGATCGGTTCCTGCAACAAACTCCGCGTAATCGCTCATTGAATCCCCGTCCGTATCCAGGTTCGCCGTTCGACCGGTATCCACAGTCTTGAAGAAGGCCGTCTCCCACGCGTCTGATATCCCGTTTGCATTCACATCGGCGAAACTGTAGTTGCCGGCAAAAACAAGATTGCCACCCTCCATAAGCATGTTCGTTTGCGACGCCGGCACGTTGTAATAGGGCACTTCACTAAACTGAACCACGTACTGGCCGGCTGGCGGATTAGTGATGATCGCCATCCCACTTCCTGTCCTGGAGACGGGACCGCTCAGCGTGAACTCTCCCTGCCAGATGTTATTCGTGATCATGATAAAAGGTTGCGCCGAGATCGACACGTCATCCACAAGCCAGCCCGGGCGCGGACCATACTCAAAACCGAACAGCAAATAATGCCAGATTAGAACAACCATCTTGCCGGCATAGGGAGTGAGATCCACGGTCTCCTCCCCCCAACCGTCGCTGGAGTCGGAGTAGCCGATGAGATCCTGCACCGGCCCGTTGTTGACACTGATCTGCAAAGCGCCCGATTCGAGATCAAAGCCGCTGTAATCATTGAACTCGTAGTTGTGCCAGAATTTGAGCGTCACCGGGCCGCCGCTGCTGATGTAAATAGCGGGACTGATCAACAGGCATTCGGAAATATCCATCGGCTCGTTCCGGAGATTGGTGCCCCAGCAGTGCGGAAGCGAATGTGGACTTTCCTCAAAGCCGTTGCTCGGAGCACCAAGGGTCCAGTCACTGCCGCCCATTCCAACCAGTTCGGAATCCGTGTAGGTTGTCCAATCCCCTGCCCCATTATCCATACTGTCGCTCCACGGTGGGTGGATGGGAGTTTTTGTGTTGAACGTGAAGAACTGGGCAGCGTCGTTTGTCTCAGCCATGTTGCCGGCAGCATCCCGGCCCACGACTTTATAGTAATACGTTCGCTCGGGAACGAGGGGGCTCAAGGTGATCTCGTGACTGGTCTCCAGGCTCGCGCTGTGCGCGGTTCGGCCCAGAAGTAAAGACTCGCCGAAAAGGACTGTGGAACTCGCAGGTTCCGAAGTCTCAAACCGCACCACGGCATCCACGTAATCCGGCTCCGCGGCCACGGCGAAAATCACCGGCAGATCGGTATCCACCATCGCCCGGGCCGTGCGCATCAATCCCGTCGAGGCATCGAAGTAGTCCGTCGTGATTTCGTCCCCGTTGGCAGCGCGCAATTGACCCGGACCCGGGGTCAAGCTCGACACCAGCTCGATAGTGCCCGCAAACTGGCCGGCAGCACCATTGCGATTCAGCGTAACCAGCACCCCTCCGGGCTGGCTGCTGCTGCGAACGGTCAGCTCCACCGAATTCTGCGCAGCCAGGTCGCTATCCCCCAGCTCGATGTTGATCCTGGACGGCAATCGGTATGCCGCCGCGTCGAACCGAACCGAACCGTACCGCGAAGCTCCCGGCGCAAGGAACGACATGATGCTGTCGAGTAGAGTCACGCGGTTCCCATCCGCACCCTCCATTGGAATCGTGTCGAACGGGAAACTCAATAAAACCAAGCGTCCGGGGGCATTTGTGCCAAGCCCCGGCCACCGCAAGCCCACCGAATCCCCAAGCTCGTCGTATAAGAAGGTGCTCGCCTCCTGGTCCGGCATAATGGTATCGGAAATGTCCCCCAAAAGACCTCCGAACAGTATCCACATCTCCTCGTAAGCAGTATAGTCCAACACGGCCGAGAAACCCTGCCCGAGCGGATCCAGCGCTTCCCCGTAGATCTCCGCAACGCCCTCAGACCCCTCCTCTTCGTTTCTGAAGTCCGCCACGTGCAACACCTCCCGGATAAACCCGTCCGCGCCGGCTGTGCGCAGGCGTGTTAACAATTCCATCGAAGCCACCATCAATGCGCCGCCGCTGTGCAAATAATTGCTGATTGCTACCCGCTCCGGCGCGTTCCAGTTCAGGTCTAACTCCTGCACACGCCAGATCACCGCCCGGTACGAAGCCAGAACCCCGGCGGGGCTTCCGCTGCCTTGCTCCCAAATGTCGTAAGGAATCCCCAACTGATCCAGGGCCTCGGTGTAGCCGGTCAACTCCATGTGCCCGGTCCAATCCTGCGGATCCCATGTGTCCACCAGTAAAAGCGGCGAGAGGTTGTCCACTATGTAACTAAAGAACTCGCCGTTGTTGTCGTTGGTTGTCAGGTTCCCGGCTTCATCGGACGAAACAACATAGTAGTAGTTCGTGGAGCCCGGAATGACCCTTCCCAGCGCCACAGAGTGCGCCTCCGTCAGTTCCGGGTCCAAGGCGGATTTAGCCAGCGCTGCTTTGTTTGTTCCGAAATACACGACAGAAGTGGCGGGCTCGCTTGACATCCACGACACATGCGCCACTCCGAACTCTATATCCGAGGACACGTTCGAAAGCACCGGCGGGACAAGATCCACTCGTGCCTGCACCGTGCGAGTCACGCTTGCGGAAACGTCAAAATAGCTTGCGATAATGAGATCGCCATTCACTACCTGCAACCGGGAGTCGGCAACCGCCGGCCCGGCAGCCGTCTGCACCACACCCGTGAACGCGCCACGAGGCCCGTTTGCATATAGGATCACCTGCTCTCCGCCAGGCTCCGTGCCGCTGGCTGCCGCCACAGTTACTGTCGGAACTCCCGCCAGATCCTTGTCCGCCACGAGCAATTTAATGGTGTCCGGGCTCCTGTATGCCTGGCGATCCGTGGAAATGACGCCCTCGCCCGGCCCGACCATCTCTCCGGAGATTACGAGCGCAAAGTCCTGGTCAATTGGGCCGGTGTCCCTTCGCGCCTCGCTAAGGATGCTGTGCGCGCGAACGCGGATTACGTACTCGCCCGGAATCGGCGCGCTGATCAACACACCCTCCACATTGTTGATCCGGTCGCCTTGCGCGGCGCCCCGTATGGATTCGCCATGCAGAAACTGGTTGCCTCGATACACCGCACCATCGGGAGCGACCACCTCCAGGTCCAAATCATTCACCAGCGCCGCCTCGGCAATGGGCAACCCTGGAACGTCGGTGTAGGCCAGGGTCACTTTCAAAGGCGCCTCGGCGTCTTTCAAAATAACGCTGGTTTCATAAACCTGCGATTGCACAAGAGCCGTTGTCTGGTCCACATACTCGCATTGCAGCCCGGGATCCAGCAATCCCGTCAAATCCAACCGGCCCCATCCCTCGTCCATGTTGGGAACAGGCTCAGTACCATACTCGTCAAACAGGTCCACAGCGGAGTTGATCAGCGCCGCCTTCACAAGCGCCGGCGACGGAGTGTGCCCGTAATTCTCCCGGTAATACTGCACGAACACCGCCGCCGCGCCCGACGCATGCGGCCCAGCCTGGCTCGTGCCGCCTTGATATTGGTAATTCTCGGATATCGCCGCCCATGCGTATTCGTCCGTAGCCGAGGCAGACTGCAATGAAGCGATATATGTCCCCGGGGCCACAATGTCCGGCTTGATCCGCCCATCCGCGCAAGGACCGCGGCTCGAAAAGTCGGCCATCGTCTCGGGGCCGTCTCCATAAATGATGAAATCAATCCGGTCGCTTTGTGAGGCGCCCGTAGCAATCACGTTCTTCCCAACGGCCGGACTCCCGATCGTCCCGGCGCCGGGACCCGCATTTCCCGCAGAGAACTCGAGGATGTATGCCTGATCCCCCGGAGCATTCGTGTCGCAATCGCGCACCAGCGCATCAAACTCCGCCGCGCTCAGATCGTAGCGCCCCTGCGTGTCATCCCCCCAGCTATTCGATCCAATTTCCGCCCCTGCGCCCCGCGCGTCCCGCGTCATCCGCTCGAAGCTCGGCGGCGGCGCATAATTACCGGCTCCGTCAAAAATCCGTTGCGCAACTATCTTTGCCCCAGGTGCCACACCCAGCCCATACAACATGCCGTTTTCGTCCATCTCGCCGGCAGCCCCATTTCCCGCAATGATCCCCGCCACGTGCGTCCCATGGCTATGCTCGTCCGCAGCGTCCTCCAACTGTCCGCTGCTGCCGTAATAAAAAAACGCCGGTGTCCGTCCGAAGAGGTCCGGATGCATGCTTTCGGCATCGCCGTTGTTCAGTCCGCTATCCGCCACGGCCACGGTCACACCCGAGCCGTCATAGCCCAGGGATTGGCTGTAGAGAAGGTTTACGCCGCCGTCGCCCGCGACAATCTTTGAAGAGGACTCATCGAACAACTTCATGTCGTCCGCCGATTCGATCCACAGCACTGCTTCCGACTCCTGCAATGCATTCAACCGGGCGGCGTTCAGCCGCCCCTTTATGATTGTCCCGAACGACAGAGTCGAGTCCTGCTCAACTGTATCAAGCGTTTTCCGCGCTGCCTCTCTCTCGCTGTCGGAGGTTCCCGGAGCCAGCAGAATGCGTACTCTCACCGATTCAACGCCCGGCTTGGACCTCCGTTTTGCCAGACCCTTCTCTATCTTGTGCTCTGGCTTGTAGGGCCCGACCCACTCCACTCCCGGCAATGATCGCACCCATGATTTCTCCTTGCCCCGAACCCGGGCCACAAACGCGCTTTCGGGCACCGCTGCCAGCAGCTCAACCCCGCGCGCCGCCAACTGCGCGCGGACCTCCGCAGATGGTGGCTCGCTGAATTGAATCAAAACCAGGCCGGAAGGAATGCTCGCAGTCATCTTTCCCTCGCCCGGGATAGTTTCAATCCTCTCATTGCTCAGGCGTATCTGCTTGGCGGGGACGGACGGCACGATGAGAACGATGCCACAGAGAAGGGCAAGAACGGCACGAGGCAAACAACGACGCTTCACGTGTTCATACTAGGCTTTAATAACGCCGAAAACAAGCCGCACCATCCCCCGGCAGAGACGATTTCCACATCGTCGCATTTTTCGTATGAGAGACGTTTTTCACATCGCACAAGGCCTCCACATCATCCTTGAGTTTCGTTACCGGAATTGATCGGGAGCGTGGGGAAACAGCCGCCATGGTATTGAGGGTAAGGAACAATCTTCAAATCGTGGTCCCCGGCCCCGCAGTCCATCGCCCGGCGTCAAACCCAAACTGCGCCAAAAACTCCTCCACCGGCGCTCGAATCCGGACCTCCTTGCCCGTGAACGGATCCCTATATCCAAGTTCAATCGCGCGCAGCCCGAATCCCCCCTCAGGCCTCGCAGAATCCGTCCCGTAAAGCAGGTCTCCAACGATCGGCAAACCCTCTTCCCGGAGATGCACGCGAATCTGGTGTGTCCTGCCGGTCAACGGCCGCGCGACCACTAACGTCCGTTTCCCCACCGTTTGTACTACCTGAAAATCCGTCAACGCCTCCTTCCCGTGCTGCCGGTCAATCCGCATGCAGCCCCTCCGCTGGGCATCCGGCGCGATACTGCCTCGCGACGTCCATCCCTGCCGACCCGGCACACCCTCCACCACAGCCAGGTAAACCTTCCGCATCCGCCGGCCTTCAAAGAGCCTCCCGAATGTGTTCACGGCGCCCAGACTCCGCCCAAACAGCAGCACCCCCGTTGTCTCCGCATCCAAACGGTGCACATACCTCAAAAAACGAATCTGCCGGCTCCTCGCCCAAAACGCGCCCGAGCTGATTGATGAAACAAGCGCCGCCTGCAAATTCCAATTCGTTCTTTGCCACGAAAAAGGCACCAACATCCACCCCGCCGGCTTGTCAATCGCCAGGATCGACCGATCCTCGAAGAGAATCGGAATTGTTTCCCCTGTGGGCAGCTCGATTTCTCGCGGTCTCGCCATATCCTTTCTACACCCTTCTCTGGCAGGAAGCGCCTGCCGGCTTTTTCACGCCACGGCAAACACGGGCGCTGTTGACAGCGAGGCGCCTTGACAGCGGATTCACAGGCTCCTCATTACTTCCGAGGCGGCGGAAACGGTTTTCTCGATATTACTTTCCGTGTGAGCTGTGGAGAGGAATCCCGCCTCGAATTGTGAAGGGGCAAGGTATATGCCTCGCTCCAGCATGCCGTGAAAGTACCTTTTGAAACGCTCCCGGTCACTGCGCATGGCATCCGCAAGGTTGTGCACCGGGCGGTCGGTAAAGTAAGCGCAGAACATCGAACCACACTGATTGAATGTTACCGGCACACCGGCGCTGCGGGCGGCTTCGATCATTCCGTCACGGAGCGCAGACCCGAGCCGTTCGAGTTGCTCGTAAGCGTTGGTAGCCTCGAGCTCGCGCAAAGCAGCGAGTCCAGCCGCCATGGCCACGGGATTACCGCTCAACGTTCCGGCCTGGTAAACAGGCCCGGACGGCGCAAGCATATCCATGATCTCCGCCCTCCCTCCAAACGCGCCCACAGGCATTCCCCCGCCAATCACCTTTCCAAAACAGCTCAGATCCGGACGAACTCCGAACCGCTCCTGCGCACCCCCCAGCGCCAGCCTGAAACCCGTCATCACCTCGTCAAAAATCAGCAGCGCGCCGTTATTCGATGTGATTTCGCGCAGGGCCTCGAGGAAGCCCGGCTTGGGCAGGTAGAGGCCCGCGTTTCCGGGCACCGGCTCCACAATGATGCCCGCCACCTGGCCCCGGTTGGCCTCGAAGGCGGCGCGCACGGCCCCTTCATCGTTGAAAGGCACCACGACCGTGTGGCCCGTAAAAGCGGCAGGCACACCGGCACTATCCGGCTGCCCAAACGTCAGCGCGCCGGATCCCGCCTTGACCAAAAGCGAGTCCGCGTGCCCGTGATAGCAGCCATCAAACTTAATGATTTTATCGCGACGTGTGAAGCCCCGCGCCAGCCGGATCGCAGACATGGTTGCCTCGGTGCCGGAGCTGCACATGCGGACTTTTTCCACACTGGGGACAGCGCCACAAATCGTGCGGGCCATCTCAACCTCCATAGGGTTGGGAATGCCGAAACTGGTCCCATTCGCCGCCGCTTCCTGCACGGCCTGAATAATCTTCGGATGCGCATGGCCGAGAATCGCCGGACCCCACGTCCCCACGTAATCCACATACTCATTCCCGTCCACGTCCCAAACCCGGCAACCCTTCGCCCGATTGACAAAAAACGGTTGCCCCCCTACCGCCCGGAAAGCGCGCACCGGTGAATTCACACCCCCGGGAATAAACTCAAGCGCCTTCGAAAAAAGCCTCTCAGATTCACCGCATTTTCGCATCTTCCCAGCCTATCCCGCCCCTCGAATTTTTGCAGTCAAAAAACAAGCCCCCACAGCGCTTTACACGTCCTGCCAATTCTCTGCCCGTCATGGTCCGGCCCCCCTTCCCGACGTTGCCGCCCAAAAATCTTTTGACGAATCGCCATTTCAACGCTAAAGGGAATTAGGGGATATGATTAGACATTGCGTACCGCTGAAAAATTCTGGCACCTTGCACTCCAGCGCCCTGGCGCTTGCTTTCCTCCTTGCCGTCACTTGCACTGCCTGCAACGCCCAGGAGGCGACCGAAAAAACAAGCAGTCCCAATAATCCACCCCCGAGGCTCACCGTCGAAAAAAGCCAGATCAACAGGGACCTCCGCGCACCCATCAGCTACGCACCTGTCATTGCCAAGGTCACCCCTGCCGTCGTCACCATCTACTCCACCCAGCGCATCAAAGAGCGCCCCATCACCCACCCGCTCTTCCGCGACGACTTCTTCCGTCGCTTCTTTGGCGATCCGGGCGACCTCTCTCCGAGAGAACGCGAAGCCCAGGGCCTTGGCTCAGGGGTCATCGTCTCTCCGAACGGCTACATCCTCACCGCCAACCACGTCGTTGAAGGCGCCGATACTGTCAAAGTTGCCCTCCCGGCAGGCGATAAACAATTCGACGCCCAAATCATCGGCCATGACCCGCTCACGGATATTGCCGTCCTAAGAATCAATGCCACCCAGGATTTCCCGGTCGCAGTCCTCGGAGATAGCGACAACCTCCAGGTTGGCGATACGGTCCTCGCCATCGGGAACCCATTCAACGTCGGGCAAACTGTCACCATGGGCATCATCAGTGCGCTCAGCCGCGGCGGCTTTGGCATATCCGCCTACGAAAACTTCATCCAGGCAGACGCCGCCATCAACCCCGGCAACTCTGGCGGAGCCCTTGTGGATGCCGAGGGCCGCCTCATCGGCATCAACACTGCCATCATGGGCCGCTCCGGCGGCTTCCAGGGCGTCGGCTTTGCCGTCCCCATCAACATGGCACGCAATGTCATGGACCAGCTCATCAAATCCGGCAAGGTCAGCCGTGGCTACCTTGGCATTAGTATCCAGCCCCTCACCCCGGAGTTGGCAAAAGAATTCGGCCTGCCGGACGAAAGCAGCGGCGTCCTCGTCGGCGGTGTCCTCCCCCGTGGCGCCGCCGCCAAAGCCGGGCTCAAAGACGGCGATGTCGTCATCGAGGTCAACAGCAAGAAGATCACTGATCCGCGCAGTCTCCAGTTGGTCGTCTCTCAAACTCCCCCGGGCTCAAAAATCTCTCTCAAAATCCTGCGCACCGAGCCCAGTTCTAAAAAACCCACCCAGAAATCTCTAACCGCCACGCTTGCAGAACTCCCTCAAAACGCCTTTTCCGGATTCCAACCCGATTCTTCCCAGGATGAGCAGGACAAGGCCGATATCGACGCCCTCGACGGGGTCGAAGTCACTGACCTCGACAACCGCCTTCGCAAACAATTCGATATCCCACAGAATATCCGCGGTGCTCTGGTCTCCAATGTGGATCCGGATTCAAACGCCGCCAAATCCGGCCTGACTGCGGGCGATGTCATTCTCGAAATCAACAGACAGCCCGTTCAGGATGCCGACGACGCCGTCAATCTCAGCACCAAAGCCACCGGCGACCGCATCCTCCTCCGAATCTATAGCATGCGCTCCGCAGGCACACGCTACCTGGTAGTTGACAACACAAAGAAATAAATCTCAATATACGAATCAACCAAACCAACCAAAACATCCACAACCATGAACCTGAACTGGTCTCTCTTCACAAAGAACCTGAAGCCCCACGCACAGTTGCGCCTCAAGCTTCAACAAAAGGTCAATAAAATCGCTAAACACCTCGAACACTTCTCGGAGGACGCCGTCCACCTCAAGGTCAACCTTGAGCGTCACCCGAAGAAATACTGGTTCTCCGCCTCTCTCACGCTCAAGCTCCCCACAGGCCCCCTCAGAGCCGCCAAATTCGGCGAGGACCCGCTCCCGGCCTTCGACCAGGCTGTCGCAGCGCTCTTGCGCGAGTTGAACACCCGCAAGTCGGATCTCCGGCACGAGAAAGAATGGCGCCGCCCGGCCACAGCAAAAACGCCCCTGGCTGCTGCTGTCGTCACCTCTTCTCCACGGCAGTCAACGCGCGCCTCCGCGCAGCCAACCGCCTAGCCGGCATATTCCCTGCTCCGTGCGGCAGGCCGACACGCCAAAGCCCCGGCACGTTGCCGGCTTTGGAGGTTGCACTGGTATAAGCGGACAGAATGTTGGCGCTGCGTGTCGTCGGCATTTTGTCCGAAGCATCCGGGCTAGAAACCTGCCACTTTCAGCGCCGTCGCAAAACTGTTCGTGCCAGTCGCCATCCATAGCACCTGACCGGTCACTCCTTCTTGCTCATGAATAGGAAAGTTCACCCAACCAATCAAAACCTCCGCCCCCCGATTATACGACAGGTAAAACGGGTAGTTCCCCAATCGATCAAGGCTGCTCCGCATCGCAAACCGCCGCCCATTGCTCAACGCGCCGGTCACCAACGCTCCCCCTCCGCGGGTGATCCGCCCGAGCCCGCCCCCTGCATCCACCCCGCCTCCCTCACTCTCCGCCTTCAGCAGAAACGCCCTCCGTCCCGCCTGAGGAGCCGGGTTCCTGACGGCATGATATTCATTCCGCATCGCCAATAGCTCCGCCTCCCTCGTTCCGTCATTCAGCTCTCCCGCCACTCTGCCGCCACCAAAATCAACCTCAAACCGCGCAGTCAACGCCTCCAAACTCTTTCGCCGAATCAAAACCTCCGCCCGACCGTCTGAAAAAAATCTTCCGCTGAAGGGCATCCGCCGGCCTCCCATCAACACCACCCCGCTGTAAGCGCCGCCCCCCCCAACTTGCAGTGCAAAATAGCCCGAGTTCTCCGGCCCGCCATCTCCCTGCCCGGCCACCAGCCCGGCATACGCCCCTTTCACCCCGGGAAACGGATTGGCCACGAATGCAGGCCGCAGCACCAACCCCTCCTCCATAACAAACCGTAACACGCTCCCGCTCGCCGGCTCATCACCCCACGAAGCCAATATGTTTCCCGATTCCGCCACCGCGCGAACAAGATAAGCCCGCCCAACCTCAAGCTCTTTCCCATCGAGATCCGGAGCCACTCGCCCCCCAACGCCACTCTCCACCCGCAAAACAGCCTTCACGCTCCGAAACACTGCCCGTCGAATCTCCCGGGATCGGTTCCCGCCTCCATCAATCGCACAAAACGCCACCCAGTTCGTCCCGGCCAGGAGTGGCACGGACACGCTCCAGTTGCTTGTCCCCTCCGCATGGATCGTCTCCCCATTGATGCAGACTTCAACCCCGCCAACTTCCATGTTGTCCGCCGCTGTCCCGAGATATGTAACCACATCCTGCTCGACTCGCGCCCGGTGCGCCGGACCGGTCCCGATCCTGATGACCGGCGCCTCTGTGTCTTCCACTGATTCAGCAACGGGATCCGGTTCGGGATCGGGTAACAGTGGGGTTCCGACCAGCGTTGAAACGAGCTTGCAGGCGTTGATCCGTCCCCAGCCGAACTGCGGGTCCCAGCCTGGAGCCCCCAGATCGTCTGTCGATGCCCGAAGCAAAGCCTCGAGGTCGGATAGCGGCATCGAGGGCGCAAGTGAAAGCGCCAGCGCAGCAACGCCGCAAACGACAGGCGCCGCAAACGACGTTCCCCGCCATGCCACAAAAGGCCGTGCGGGATCGTTCTGCGTTGTCCAAATGCCATCGCCCGGCGCAGTCAGTTGAAGAGATGAGCCGTAATTTGAGAAGGATGCCCGCAAATCATCCGGGGACGTCGCACCCACGCTGAGCACGCCGGCACATGCGGCAGGATAAAGAGGCGTCGAGTTCCCGTTGTTCCCTGATGCCGCAACGACCAGCACACCGCAGCTTCGCGCGAAATCCACCGCGTCCTGCAGCGTGGCTGATGGCAACGTCCCGGCAACGCTTAGGTTGATAATTCGCGCGCCGCAGTTAACAGCATACACAATTCCCTCGGCAATGTCCGAGTAGGCCGCAAAACCCGACGCATCCGCCACCTTGACCGCCAGCACAGAGGAACCAAAAGAAACCCCTGCGGTTCCCACCTGGTTGTTGCCCCGGGCCACTATCACTCCCGTTACCGCCGTCCCGTGGCCAAGATCGTCCGCCGGGTCCGAATCGCCGTTCACAAAGTCCTCCCCGGGGATCACCCTGCCGTAAAGGTCTGGATGATCGCAGCCCACGCCGGTGTCCAGGACAGCCACCAGGACTCCCTCGGAACCGGTTGTGAAGTCCCAAGCCTTCAGGACCCCAATCCTTTCCAGGTGCCATGCCTGCTTTCCGGAGACAATCGGATCGTCCGGCATATACACCGTCTTAGCAAGACCGTCCAACTCGGCAAACTGAACCGATGGATCAGACCGCAGCGCTGTGAGTGCAGCCTGTATCTGCTGATGGGGAACATCCAGCGCCCTGACGGAGGAATGCCTCATTCGCCGCACCCCACCGTGCTTTTTCAACCGCTCCACAAACGCTCCCTCGGGTACGGAGTCTTTTGATCTCACAAGAATGCGGCCAGGAACAAAATCTCTGCCGGGAACGGGCTGCGCGATGGCCGTGAGACAAAATAGCAACAGGGTCAGACAACACCCGTGGATCCAGGTGCATCGTGCCGGAGTTGCGCTCACCCTCTGCCAAAACATTCCAGGGTTTGCGAGCTATCCCCGTGCCACCCATGCACAAACGGAAGCCACCATCAAAAACGATTCCGGGAACGGCAGGAAGCGTGAAGAATGCGTGTTAAACGGCCCTTTCCGCAGAGTCGCGACAATGAATGGTGAAAACACCGAAATGGAACACGAGGGACGTGTCCAGCCTGTCCGGAAACTGGACACTGCGTATTCGCCGCTCGCAAGGCGCCACCACCCTCAGTGGGTGGTATGGGAACCACATGCCCCGTCTCGGGCCCAATCAGCCAGTATTGCCTGAAGTCTGAGAGATAATAGAAAAAAGAGCCGTCTAAAGCGGTGTGGATTTGATTAGCAGAAAACTTTCGGCTGCCGACCAGGGGTTCTCTGAGGTTTCTTCGAAGGTTTACGCCCCTGTCGTCAGACGATTCACGGTCTGCTCAAGGCTGGACAGGTCGCCCACATTCAGAGTCTCGGCTGTCTTGTCAATCCGCTTCATAAACCCCGTCAGCGCCGTTCCCGGACCCAGCTCAATAAACCTCGTGAAACCCTGCGCCAGCAGCCAGCGAATCGATTTTTCCCAAAGCACAGGCGAAGTCACCTGATCCGCCATCCGCACCCGGATGCTCTCAGGCCCCTCGTGCGGCAGCGCGTTCACGTTCGCTATCACTGGAACGGACGGCGCCGAAATCCTCACGCCCTGTAAGCTCGCCGCCACCTTCGGCTGCGCGCTCGCCATCAGTGGCGAATGATAGGCCCCGGCCACCGTCAAAGGCAGCGCGCGCCTCGCTCCCGCCGCCTTGGCAAGTTCGCAGGCTTGTAAAATCTTTTTGGAGTCGCCGGAAATCACAATCTGCCCAGGACAGTTCAAATTCGCCAGCGTCACTCCGGCCTTTTCGCAGACCTCGCGTGTCGGCTGCTCCTCCAAACCGATAACAGCCGCCATCGAGCCGTTGGTCGCTTCACAGGCCTCTTGCATGAACTTGCCGCGCTGCCGCACCAGTCGCAGGCCGTCCTCGAAACTCATCGCATTCGCCGCCGTCAATGCCGTAAACTCGCCCAGCGAAAGCCCTGCCGTCGCATCGAACTTCAGCCCCGGCACACGCTCCTTAAGCAACTCGAAACAAACCCAGCTTGTCAAAAAGATGCCGGGCTGCGCGTGATACGTCTTGGTGAGTTCCTCCTCCGGTCCATTGAAGCAAATAGCCGAAATCTCATACCCCAGCGCCGCATCGCCCTTTTCGAACCAGCCTCGCGCCGACGGGAACGCCCCGGCGAGGTCCTTGCCCATGCCGACCACCTGGGCGCCCTGCCCGGCAAAGAGTAACGCGGTCTTGCTCATCGAGCGATTCCGGCCTGTATCACTTCGCTTCGTCCACAATCTTGAGCGTGTAGTCCTGTGACATCGCGCTGTCGCTCCTCGGGTCGCCAAAGGCGTTGTAGTCGAAATCGAACTTGTACCGGTAAATCACAAGGTTCTTGTCCGGCGGAACCGGGATGAGGGCCTCGAACCGGTTCGTCATGAGCGGGGTCGGGTGCATCGGGTATGCCTGGTTGCCCACCATCACCTGCGGGCGAATGCTGTGCCAGCGCAGCGATTGCTGCCGGGTGGCCACGGCAACCTCGACCATGTACAAATCGTTCGTGCTCCTTATTTGCTTCAAAGGCGTAAGGTTCGTCAACGTGGCGTTGCATCCCGCCAGCAGCAGCGGCAGAAGCAAAAGCGGCAAAATTCTCTTCATAAGTCGGTCCAGCGTGGCAAAGGGCACTCGCCTTGTAAAGCGCGTTTGGAACACACACGAGGGCAGGACTTTCCAGTTTCCCTTCGCCCGGGGACTGCATAGATTGTCTCCGTGG